>CAYNUZ010000112.1:0-7893 GCA_964400385.1 uncultured bacterium
CGCGGACTCGCGCGCGGGCGCTGAAGGCATCGCGGGGATCGGGGCGGCGCGGAGCGGCGGCGGCGCCTCCGGGGCGGGGGGCGCCGGGGCATCGGGCACCGCCGAGATCTCGTCGGAGGCCGCGGAATGCATGTCCTCGGCCGCCGACACGGCGTTCGTGGCGGAGAGGGCGATCACGGTATTGCGCTTGGCCTGGTGGAGGATCTGCTGGAGCTGCGAGATGGAACGGCGGATCCGCAGCCGCAGGGCCCCGAAGGTGGTGTCCACGTCGAAGACGACGATCAGGATCGCGTCGCTCTCGATCGCCGTCAGGAACATGTTCTTCTGCTTCTCGTGCTGGAAGAGGAGGGAGAACTCCGGCTCGTTGAGCATGGCGGCGAGCTGCCGGCTCGTGGCCAGGTCGCCCGCGGCCAGCGCGGCGATCGCCTCCAGCTCGAATTCCTTGGTCTCCCCCCCGGTGGCCACCACGCGGCCGGCCGCGTCGATGAGCATCGAGAAGACCGCCATGGTGGACAGGCAGAGGTCCACGAGGACCTCCCGGAGCTGCCCGACCTGCTTGTCCTCCAGCAGGATGTTGACATTGCCGTCCGCGGTCCGGATATCAATCGTCGCTTCCATATCCTAGATCTTCCCCGGCTGGACGGCGTTGGCGATCTGGCGCAGGTACGTGGCGGCGGCGGCCGACTGCGGCAGCACGGGCATGTCGCCGATCGGCTTCGTCACCAGCGCGATCCGGCTCGCCAGCTCGGCCACCGACTTCTCCGTGAACAGGCGCACCCGGCCCAGCGCATTGGAGTCCTTGAACAGCACCACGAGGACCGTTTCGTCGGCCACCTTGTCGAAATACAGGTTCTGGCGCTTGCCTTCGTGGTACATCACCTTGAACCCCGTGACGCCCAGCTTGTTCGAGAGCTCCTCCGTCGCCGCGAAATTGCTCGTCAGGAGGGCGGCGAACAGCAGGACGTCGATCTTGTCCGGGACCCGGTGGGCCGCGAGCACGACGCCGGAGAGGTCCAGCAGGACCACGGCCTCGGCGCCCGCGCGCGCGCACAGGGTGCGCAGCTCCGCCTCCATCAGCTCCACGTCCGACGCGCTGAGCTCGAGGTACTTGCGCGGCATCAGCCCTTCCCCGTGACCACGTCGGCCACCGCCGACAGCGTCTCGAACACGCCGATGCCGTCGCGCGCCACCGCCCCGTACACCGGCGCCTTGCGCTGGTTCAGGGTCGCATCCAGGTCGGCCATCGCCAGGGGCGCGGGGAGGTCGCGCTTGTTGTACTGCATGATGAGCGGGATGAGGTCGTACTCCATGCCCACGTCCGTGAGGTCCTTGCGGAGCATCGCCAGGCTGTCCACGTTCTCCTGCATGCGTTCCGGATGGGAGTCCGCGACGAAGACCACGCCGTCCACCCCCTTGAGGACGAGCTTGCGGCTTGCCTCGTAGTAGGACTGGCCCGGGACCGTGTACAGGTGGAACCGGACACGGTAGCCGTCCTCGAGCGGGATCACGACCGGCAGGAAGTCGTAGTAGAGGGTGCGTTCCACGGCGGTGTCGAGGACGAGGAAGTTGCCGACCTGGCGGCCGGGCAGGGTATTGTAGATAAACCTCAAATTGGTGGTTTTGCCGCACATCCCCGGGCCGTGGTAGGCCACCTTGTAGACAATCTCCCGCGTGAGCGCGTTGTGGACGGCCATGGGTAGTCCTGATTACAGCACATCGGAAAACCCCTTGACCATCCGGAGTTTCCGCACGCGGGGCGCGGAACGCCGGCCCTCAGCCCGCCGCCACCAGCCCCGTGAGCCAGACCCAGAGGATGCCGGCGCCGGCCAGCGTCAGGATGGCCGATCCGAGCATCGCCAGGAGGGCCACGAACCGGAACTGGTAGATCGCCAGCATCCAGTTGGGGTCGTTGGCGTGGACCAGCGGGTAGACCTCGGCGGCGTAGAAATGAAGCGCCACGACCACGACCATGAGGAGGGCGCCAAGCAGCGGCAGGATCCACAGGCCGGACCGGCCGGTCAGGTACAGCAGCCGGCGCATCGTGTGGGCGAATCCAAGCAGGGAGACCGCGAAGAGCAGCCCGCCCGCCTCGTAGATCAGGGGCTCGATCGTGAGCTCCTTCAGGACGTCAAACATACCGGTTCCTGACCTTCTGGCCCTCGGCGATCAGGGCGCCCAGGGCGGAGTAGAACCGGCGGACGCCCCACCAGCAGAGCACGCCGCACACGACGAAGGAGCCGTACGCGATCCAGCGCTCCAGGGTGTACGCCTCCTTCGAGCCCGTGGGACCGCCGCCGTGGACGATCGTGTACACCGAGTAGACGATCGCCCCGACCGGGCCGAGGAACAGCAGTGGCCAGTGCGTCCGCACACCGAAGACGCGGGTGATCCGCAGGGCGATCAGCCCGAGCAGGATGAAGGCCAGCAGGAAGAGGACGCCGCTGAAAATGGTGAGGTAATTCGTCAGGACGACGTAGAGGAGGTATTCGCGGTCGCTGAACTGCATGTCAGCGCCAGCGCCCGCAACGCGGGCGACGATGGTTCATGGTGTACCTTCCATGGCGCCGAGCCGTCATCGGCTCAGAAACCCACGTCAATCATCGTGCCGACCACGTCGCGCAGGACGCCCGCGGACCGGCGGGCATGCGCGGGGCCCCGCAGCGTCCCGATCGCCCGCTCCACGTCCTCCACGACGGCGAGGAACTGCGCCTTGCTGGCGCGGCTCTCCTCCGTGATCTCCCGCTTCTCCAGGCCCCGGGCATACAGCACCAGGCCCAGCTCCTTGAGCTCGTCCCAGAGCGCGTCGCGGATCTTCCTGGACACCATCACCTTGTCCAGCCCGAGGTTGATGGCCATGAACGTATCCGCGTTCTCCAGCGCGAACGCCCGGATCGTGAGGCTCCGCACCGGGGGCGGCTGGGCCCCCGACTCCGATTCCACGCCCTGCGCGTCGAACCAGCCCATCGGGGTGCCGCCGTAGATCAGGGCGATCGCCTCGGGCACCTGCTCGCCCACCACCAGCGCCCCGACGAATTCGGCCTTCCGGAAGGCGGCGAGCGTCTCGTCCAGGTTGTGGTACGGCTCGGCGCCCTGGACCTGGACGCCGTGGAGCAGGGGCAGCACCGACACCAGGATCTCGTGTTCCATCTTGAAGACGTCCACGTAGGCCCGGTGCTGCTTGGCCAGGACCAGCGACTCCGACAAGGCCTGCAGGCCCACATGGCGGGCCGCGGCGGTGTAGGTGTAGGCGGTGATAATCGTCCCCTCGCGGAAGACGATCAGCGCCTCGGTCCCCTCCTCGAACACCATCAGGACGGTTCCCCCGAACCCCTCGCGGGCCAGGCTGCGGAAGAGGGCCTCCAGGTTCACGTAGTGGGTGTCGAGGTTCTTCTGGAGGGGCTTGCCCTTCGGGAAGGCGGTCGGGGGGAACCGGAGCGCGTCAACCGCGGCGGCGAACACGGCGCTCCCGGAAATCATCGTGGGAGCTATTGTAGCAAGCGGCCCGGGGTCAGCCGCCGATCAGGTGCACCTCCGGCGCGGCGGGCAGCAGGCCCGCGGCGGCGGCGCGGCGGAACAATTCGCGCAGCGCGGCCACCCCGTCCGGCGGCAGCTCCCGCGTGTCCTGGTTCACGTACATCTTCACGAACGTGCGGTTCACCTCGGGGGCGATGCCGCGCCCGAAGCCGCGCGCGTATTCCATCGCCTCATCGGCGTGCTCGAACGCCCACGCGATGGACGCCTTGAGGGCGCGGTTCATCTCGACCGCCGTCGCCTCCCCCAGGTCCGCGCGCACGGCGTCCAGCCCGAGCGGCAGCGGAAGGCCCCCGGTCTGGTCCGCCCACCAGACCCCGAAGTCGAGGACCTTGACGAGCCCCATGGCGGCGTATGTGAGCTGGCCCTCGTGGATCAGGACCCCCGCGTCCGCCTCGCCGGACAGCACCGCGTCCGGCACCGCGTCGAACCGCCGGTGGATGAACGTCGCGCCCGGCAGGATCATCCGCGCCAGGAGGGCGGCCGTCGTGAGCTCCCCGGGCAGCGCCACGGTCCGTCCGGCCAGGTCCGCCACGGCCAGCGGCCGGGTGGCCACCAGCAGCGGGCCGTACCCGCGCCCGATCGAGGCGCCCGCGGAGAGGATCCGGTAGCGGTCGGCGCACCGCGCCCAGGTATGGGCCGAGAGCGCGGTGATTTCCAGCTCGCCGGCCAGCGCGCGGCGGTTGAGGTCGTCGATGGGCTCCACGACCTCGCGGAATTCCATCCCCGCGAGCCCGACCTTGCCCTTCACCAGGGCGTAGAACATGAACGCGTCGTCCGGATCGGGACTGTGGCCCACGCGCACGAGCCGGCGGGATTCGGCGGGGGAGCTCATGGGGCCCCATCATGCCCGTTCGCCGCGCCCGTGGCAACTCTCGGGTACAATCAGGAAGCACGATGCGGAACCTCCTGCGCACCCTGCTGTGGCGCCCCGTCACGCTGCTCATCCTGCCCCAGGACAGCTCCCGGACCTGGCGGTTCCGCCTGCCGGCCGCCGCGCTGGGGGGCCTCCTGGGCGCCTGGACCGCCGGCGTGGTCCTCGCCGCGGTCCTGGCCGGGCGGCATATCCATTATGAAGCGATGCGCCTCATGAACGAGCACCTCGCCGAGGAGCACGAGGCGTTCGTCCGGGAGGTCGGCAAGGCCGAGGCCGTGGCGCGCCGCCTGGGCCCGATGGAGCAGGAACTCCGCCGCGTCCTGGCCCGCACCCGCCACGCGGCGGACCTCGGCGCCGGCGCGGGCGGCCCGGAGGAGTCCTTCCTGCCGGCGGAGATCCCGCAGCGGGTCGCGCGGCTGGAGCGCACCGGGGACAGCCTGTTCAAGGAGTTCCAGGGCTTGGAATCGCTGGTGGCCGCGACCCCGTCGGGATGGCCGGTCCACGGCTGGATCTCGTCGGACTATGGGGAGCGCATCTCGCCCTACACCGGGGAGGTAGGGACGATGCACCAGGGGGTGGACATCGCCAACCGGCTCGGGACCCCGATCCGCGCCACCGCGGACGGCCTGGTCCTGCACGCCGGCTGGACCAACGGCGGGTACGGCAAGATGGTGGAAATCGTCCACGGCTTCGGGTTCTCGACGGTCTACGGCCACTGTTCCCGCCTGCGGGCGGTGCCGGGCCAGCGGGTGCGCAAGGGGGACGTCATCGCGTCCGTCGGCGCCACGGGCAATGCCACCGGCCCCCACGTCCACTACGAGGTCCGCCGGTTCGGGGTTCCCGTCACGCCCCGGCCGTACATGTCCGAATGAGCCACGTCGTCGCGGTCGCCAACCAGAAGGGCGGCGTGGGCAAGACCACGACGACGATCAACTTGGCGGCCAGCCTGGCCGCCCTCGACTACACCTGCCTGCTCGTGGATTGCGATGCGCAGGGCAATGCCTCCAGCGGCCTGGGGGCGGACCGCGCCGCGCCGGGCGGCAGCCTGGACGGGGTGCTGCGCGGGGAGGCCAGCCTGCTCGATATCATCCAGCCCACGGGCCTGCCGGCCCTCAAGCTGGCCCCCTCCGGCCCGAACCTGAACGGCATTGATATGGAACTGCTCCACGCCGAGGACCGGGCCACCCGCCTCAAGAGCGCCCTGGAGCCGCTGCGCGAGGGGTACGACTTCATCCTCCTCGACTGCCCGCCGTCGCTGGGGGTCCTCACGGCCAACGCGCTGACCGCGGCCGATGCGGTGCTCGTGCCGGTCCAGTGCGAGTACTTCGCGCTGGAGGGGCTCGGCCAGCTGCTGGCGACGATCGACCTGGTCCGGATGGAGTTGAATCCCGCGCTGGCGCTGGAGGGGGCGCTCCTGACGATGTACGACGGGCGCACCCGGCTGGCCCAGCAGGTGATCCGTGAGGTCCGGACCCACTTCAAGGAGCACGTCTTCCGGACCGTGATCCCGCGCAACGTGCGGCTCTCCGAGGCGCCGTCGTTCGGCAAGCCGGTGCTGCTGTACGACATCAAGTCCCCCGGCGCGGTGGCCTACCTGGCGCTCGCCCGGGAGTTCGCCCGCAAGCACCACGCGGCCGCGCCGCCCGCCTCGCCCGTGGCCCTCGCGGCCGGGGCGGCCTGACGGTGGCCAAGCCCGTCCTGGGCCGGGGCCTGTCGGCCCTGCTGTCCACGACCCGGGGTCCGGGCCAGGCGGTCCTGGAACTGGCCGTCGGGTCCATCTCGCCCAATCCGCGGCAGCCGCGCAAGCGGTTCGACCCGCAGGCGCTTGCCGACCTGGCGGCCACGATCAAGGACAAGGGGGTCGCGCAGCCGGTGATCGTCCGCAAGGTCGCCGGCGGGTGGGAGTTGATCGCCGGCGAGCGGCGGTGGCGGGCGTCGCGCCAGGCGGGGCTCAAGACGATTCCCGCCATCGTCCGCGAGGCCACCGACCGGGAGGCCCTCGAGCTGGCCCTGATCGAGAACCTCCAGCGGGAAGACCTCAATCCCATGGAGGAGGCGGCCAGCTACCAGGCGCTGCTCAAGGACCTCACCCAGGAGGAGGTCGCCCGCCGCGTCGGGCGGGACCGGGCCACCGTCGCCAATACCCTCCGCCTGCTCCGGCTTCCCCGCGACGTGCAGGACGCCATCACGGCCGGCCAGGTCAGCGCGGGGCACGCCCGGGCGATCCTGGCCCTGGAGACGCCGGCGGCGCAGTCCGCCCTCTGCCGCCGGATCATCCGGGGTCACCTCTCGGTCCGGCAGGCCGAGGCGCTCACCCGCCGCACGCCGCGCGGGGGCGCCCGGCCCGCCGCCACCCGCGATGCCGACGAGGAGCTCTCCCGCTCCCTCGGAACCAAGGTGCGGATCCGGAGATCCGGCCGGCGTGGCTCCATCGTGATCGAGTTCTATTCGGCCGAGGAGCTCGAGCGGCTCGTCGGCCTGCTGCACCGCGCCGGCCGCTGACGGGACGCGGGCGGTGGCCCGCGTTGCGGCCACGTGGCGGCCGCCGGACCGGCCGGAACCCCGGCGCGGTGTTGAAACCTGAGAGCATACTGAAACCCGGACACCCCGCGGATTTCTTGGCGGGGCGCGGGATTTCGTGTTAACGTAACTCCCTGCGGCGGAACGTGATTGCCATCACATTCCACCGCGGTCCAGATTCACGGTCCAAGGGGGGGCGCGCACCTGATGAAACCGAAAGTGCGGGAATCGCAGCAGCCGGCGGCATCCTCGGCGCCGGGAAAGGTCGGACAGTACGTGTCCACGCTCGAGGCCGCGCGCATCTGCGGGGTCTCGACCTTTTCCATCCAGCGCTGGTTCGACGAGGGGCTCCTGGTCGGGGCCCGGCTGCCCGGCGGCAAGCGGAAGATCCAGATCGAGAGCCTCAACCGGTTCATGCAGGAGCACGGCCTGCTGCCCAATGAGACCGCCAAGGGCGACCGCCTGCGCGTGCTGCTGGTCGAGGACGACGCCAAGCTGCTGGACGTGATGAAGGAATACCTCACCCAGAGCGGCGAGTTCCTGGTCCAGACGGCGACCAGCGGGCTGGACGCGGGGCTCGCGCTGGCCGAATTCAAGCCGGACGCGATCGTGGTGGACGTCATGCTGGAGGATATCCCCGGCCCGGCGCTCGTCCACCGGATCCGGCAGTCCCCCGTCGGACGCTCCGTCCGGATCATCGCCATCTCCGGGAAGGCCTCACCCGAGGACATCCGGGAGATGAAGGCGGCGGGGGCCAACGCCTTCCTGCCCAAGCCCTTCGAGATGCGGGAGCTGGCGAAGGCCCTCAAGCTCCCCATCGTCGCGAAGGGCTGACCGGCTTCGGTCGTCCCGAGCGCAGCGAGGGGCTGACGGTTCGCCGTCGTCCCGCGCGCAGCGCGGGACTGATCACCCCCGGCTGACAACCACCTCGCAGGGCGCGCGCCGCAGCACGATCCAGGCGCCGG
>CAYNUZ010000113.1:0-7836 GCA_964400385.1 uncultured bacterium
CGGCCGCCGGCGCCGTCCTTGCCGCGATGGCGCTGGGCGGGACGATGCGCGGCAGCGGGCCGTTCGCGGCGGTCGAACCCGCCACGGGGCTGATCCTGCTCCAGGGCTACGTCACCGTCAGTGCGCTCACCGCCCTCCTGGTCGCCACCCTGGCCCATGAACAGGGGGATGCCATCGCGGTCCTGGGCCGCGCCAACGAGATGACGACCAACGGGTACCTGCGGCAGGGCCAGGTCCTGATCGAGGCCGAGGAGGAGCTCCGTCGGCGCGACGAGATGAACAGCGCCCTGCTGCAGGCGGTCGAGGACATCGGCGAAGGGCTGGCCATCCTCGATGTCGAAACGGGGCGGTTTATCTCGGTCAATCGCGCCCTGTGCGACCTGTACGGGTACACCGAGGCGGAGATGCTGGCGCTACCGTCGTTCTGGGCCCTGATCGCCCCCGAGGACCTTGCCATGGTCCGCGAGCGCAAGCGGCAGCGTGACCAGGGGGAGCGGGTGCCCGACCACTACGAGCTCACCGTGCTGCACCGCACGGGCCGGCGGATGCGGATCGAGGCCTCGATGAAGATCCTGCGCAACCACCCGGGGTCCTGGATCGTGTCCCTCGTGCGCGACGTGACGGAGCGTCGCAAGGCCGACGAGCTGCGCCGCGCGCGGGACATGGCCGACGCCGCCAACCGGGCCAAGAGCCGGTTCCTGGCGACCGTGAGCCATGAACTGCGGACGCCCCTGACGGCGATCATCGGGTTCGCGAACCTGCTGGAGCGCAACCGCGCGGGGGGGCTGGATGCCGAGGGGCGGCGGCAGGTGGACCGGATCCAGGTCAACAGCCGCGAGCTGCTCGACACCATCAACGACCTGCTGGACCTGGCGAAGATCGAGGCCGGCCGGATGGAGATGGTCGTGGGCGCCGTCGACCTGGGGCCGTTTGTCGAGAACCTGGCGGCGCATTTCGAGGTGCAGGCGCGCCAGCAGGGGATCACCCTCGCGCACGCCGTCGAAGCCGGCCTTCCTTCCATCGAGACGGACGCGGGGAAGCTGCGCCGGATCCTGATGAACCTGGTCGGGAACGCGCTCAAGTTCACCGAGCACGGGAGCGTCACGGTGCGGGCCGTGCGCGACGGGGACGGGGTGATGATCACGGTGGCGGACACCGGGATCGGGATCCCGGCCGACAAGCTGGCGCAGGTCTTCGAGGCGTTCCAGCAGGTGGAGGAAGGGAGCTCCCGGAAGTACGGCGGGGTGGGGCTCGGGCTGGCGATCAGCCGGTCGCTGAACGAGATGCTGGGTTCGCGGCTCGAGGTGGCGAGTGAGGCGGGGAAGGGCACCGTCTTCACGCTGCACCTGCCGCGCACCGTGGACCGGGCGGCGGCGATGGCGGCCGCGGGAGGGGCGACGCATGGATGACCTGCGGGCGTGGTACCGGGAGGGGCTGGTGGCCGGCATCCATGCCCTGGAGGAATCGCGCGAGGCCGTGCGCGGGGGCCACCCGGAGGCCGCGGATTCCACCCGCCGGCTCGCACAGCTGCTCCACGGCAATGCCACCCTGTACGGTTTCGAGGACGTGGCACGGGCCGCGGCCGAGCTCTCGGCCCGCGAACAGGTGGCGCCGGGTGATATCGACCGGCTGCTGTCGATCCTCGAGGGCGTGGCGGCCCCGGCGGGACGCCCCCGGGTGGACATCCTGCTGATCGAGGACGATCCGGTCACGTCGCGGGTCGTCGCGGGATCGCTCGAGGACGGCCGGCGCCATGTCACCGTGGTCCGAACCGGCGAGGAGGCCAAGGCCTGGCTGGCCCGCACCACGCCGGCGCTCATCCTGCTCGATCTGGGGCTGCCGGACATGGACGGAAGGACGTTCCTGCTGTGGCTCCGGCACGAGGCCGCGTTCGCGGCGGTGCCGGTGATCGTGCTGACGGGCAAGGGTGCCCTGCCCGCGCGGTCCGAGTGCATCGCCCTGGGTGCGGATGAGTACATGCCCAAGCCGTTCGACCCCGCCTCGCTGAAGGCGGCCGCGATGGCCCACTTGCGGCACGGGACCCGCCGGCAGCCCGCCCGCCTGGCCGAGGACGACGAGCAGACCGCCTTCCAGGGGCTGGTCGGGACCAGCCGGGTGATGCGCGAGGTGTACCACCGGCTCGAGCTCGCCGCCCCCACCGAGGTGACGATCCTGCTCACGGGGGAGTCTGGAACCGGCAAGGAAATGGCGGCGCGGGCGATGCACGACCTCAGCCGGCGGCGGGACAAGCGGTTCGTGGCGGTCAACTGCGCGGCGCTGACCGAGACGCTGCTGGAGAGCGAGCTGTTCGGCCACGTCCGGGGCGCGTTCACCGATGCGGTCCGGGACAAGGTCGGCGTCTTCCAGTCCGCCGACGGCGGGACGCTCTTCCTCGACGAGATCGGCGACCTGTCGCCGCTGCTCCAGCTCAAGCTCCTCCGCGTGCTGCAGGAGCGCGAGGTGCGGCGCGTGGGCGACGACAAGCCGGTCCGCGTGGACGTCCGGCTCGTCGCGGCCACCAACAAGGACCTCCGTGGCCTGCTCTCCACCCGGGCGATCCGGGACGACTTCTACTACCGCATCCGGGTCTTCGAGGTCCGAATGCCGCCCCTGCGCGACCGGCGGGAGGATATTCCCGTCCTGGTGCACCATTTCCTGGGTGAGTTCGAGGAGGCGCGCCGCAAGCGGGTCCGCGGGGTGACGCGGGAGGCGCTGGCGGCCCTCCAGGACTACCCCTGGCCGGGCAACGTGCGCGAACTGCGTAACGCCATCGAGCACGCCCTGGTGACCGTGCAGGGGCCCCTGCTCGAGCTGCTGGACCTGCCCGCCGAGGTCCGGGCGTGGATTCCGCGGCGCGGGAACGGGGCGAAGCCGGCCGGCGGGGGAACCGCCGTGGACGAGCGCGCCCGGATCCTGGATGCGCTGGCGCAGAACGGGGGCCACCGCCTGCGGGCAGCGAAGGCGTTGGGCATCAACCGGATCACGCTCTGGAAGAAGATGCGCAAGTACGGCCTGGCGGGCGCGGATGGCGGGGGTGGGGCCGGGCCGGAGCCAGGGGGGACGGTCGGCGATGCCTGAGCCCGGGCGGCCGGTCCCGTTGCCCGGGCTGTTGCGGGCAACAGGGCTCGGGTCCCGGGTGCGTCCCAGGCCGCGCCTTCCGGCGGCATGCCCCTTGCACATGTCCCGACCCAGCGTATGCAGCCATTGCCTGCCCACATTCCGGCGTCCCAGGCTCCCGGCGGGGTGAATCCGGTGCTGCCGTCGGTCGATTCGCTCGGGGTGGAGCGCCCGGCCGCAACGCGGCCGCGGGTGCTGCTCCTCGAGGATGACCCGACGATGGCCACGCTCGTGAAGAGCCTGCTGGACGTGGCAGGGTGCGAGGTCCTCCATTTCAACGACGGGGCCAAGGCGTTGATGTCGATCCCCGGCTTCGACTTCCGGCTTGTCATCCTCGACATCCTGGTGCCGCAGATGAGCGGTTTCGACGTGCTGCAGAATCTCCGCCAGATCCCCGGCCTGGGGAAGCTGCCGGTACTCCTGCTGACGGGGATGCGCCGGCCGGAGGACATCGTGCGCGGCATGGACCTTGGCGCGGACGACTACATCGTCAAGCCGTTCGAGCCGGCGGTGTTCCAGGCCCGGGTCCGCCGGCTGCTGCACCGCGCCGATCCCTGACCGGGGAAGGCGAGGGCGGCGGCCGCGCGGCGCCGATGGGCGGAAGAGCGCAAAGGGAGGGCTGGTCATGGGGATGGAGATCACGATCAGGACGCATGGCGACCTCGACGAAATCGGCGAACGGGTGGCGAAGGGGGCCTGGGGGACCCTCACCCACCTGCCCGGGATGGAGCGGTTGTACCCCGGCTACTACGTGACGATCATGCGCGCCGCGGAGGAACACCTGTGGCGCCGGCTGACCGCGGAGGTCGTCTTCGGCGACGGCAGCCGCAAGCTGATGTTCGACGGGCCGGAGTCCGTCGAGGAGTTCGAACTGCATATGGCGGCCGAGATCGCCCGGCTGCTGGAGCGGGAGGTCCGGGATGCGGCGGTGCTCCCGGCGGTGGAGCGGGCGCTCCCCGGGGCGATCCACGAGGCGCTCCGGTCGTTCGTACCCGCGGAGATGCGCGGAGGTGCGGCATGACCTCCGGCGGCGCGGCAGGGCGGGCGGGGCGCGCGGAGCGGTCTCCTCCGGTTCAGAACGGCTTCGCGGTGAGCGCGCGCTGCAGGGTGCGGTTCGCGAGCAGGAAGATGGCGAGCGGCGGAAGGGTGACCAGGACGAGCGCGGCCGACATGAGCGAAGGCGCGGCGTTCCAGTTGCTCATGGTGAAGACGAGGACGGGCAGTGTCCACATCTCGCGGGCCTGCCCCACGATCATCGCCCACAGGAAGTTGGACCAGGCCAGCATGAATCCGTAGAGGGCGACGACGGCCAGCATCGGCCGCGCCGCGGGCAGGGCGACCTCGAGGAAGAGCGGCCATTCGCCGGCGCCCTCGATCTGGGCCATCTCGAACCAGCTCGGCGGAATGGCCTCGAAGGCGGACTTCAGGAGGTAGATGAAGTACCCGTTCACCGCCGTGGGCAGGGCCAGGGCCCAGACGGTATTGAGCAGCCCGAGGTTCCGCAGCAGGATGAAATTGGGGATCGCCATCGCCTCGATCGGGAAGGCCGACAGGGCGAGGAAATAGGCGAGGGACATCTGGAGCGGGGGAAACTTGAACCTCGCGAGGCAGTACGCGATGCCGGTGTTGAGGCCCAGGCAGCAGAGGAGCGCCAGGCCGGTATAGCGGAGCGTGTTCCACAGCGCGGGCGTCGCGGAGGCGAACATCCGCCACGCCCGCCGGTAGTTGTGGAACAGCCCCTCGAGGATGCAGGCCAGGCGGTGCTCCTCGTAGTAGGCCCGGTCCAGCGCCGGCTGCGGCCAGCCCGCCGTCTCGAAATCGGCGGCCGGGACCCTCCAGGCGGCGGCCAGGGCCGCGGGGGTCCCGTACTTCTCCCGCAGGAACCGCCGCCAGAGGCCCTCGGGCGTGCGCGCCCGCAGCGCGGACCCGGGGAGCGACCGGGCGAAGGCGGTCCAGTCGTGGAAGCCGGCCTCGGTGGCATCCGCGCCCTCCAGGGTCGCCGGCGGGACCGCAGGCGGGAACGGCAGGCTCCACGCGGCCGCCGCGGCCTCGAGCGAGCCGTGCGCCTTCCCGGGTGAGGCCGTCCACGCCGCCCCGTGGCGCGCCGGCTCGGCGATCTCAAGGATGTACGGGCTGACCTCGGAGGTCATGTACCCTTCCCACAGGCCCCGCGGGGCTGGCGCGGCGGGGGCGGTTTCGGGCAGGACGACCTCGTGCCACGTGGCCCACCGGGTCCCGAAGAGCGCGTTGGCCTTGTCCAGCGATCCGCCGGTCGCCGGAATCCCGTTCAGGAAGCCGGAAAAATCCAGGTCGGATGAGAGCAGCGACACGAGGTCGGGATCCACCTCCTTGCCGAGGTAGTCCTTCCAGGCCCGCAGGAGCGGGGTGCCGAGCATGTAGGCGTTTTCGGACTCCAGGCTCAGGGTCGTGGGGATCGGCACGTCGAGGATTGTCCGGTACGCCGTTCCCAGCTCGCGGTTGACTCCCGCGACCGAGACGTACCGGCGCAGGAGGTACCGGTGCCAGTCGTCGGCCACCCGGCCGGAGCAGGCGAGGGCGATCTCGTTGGTGTCGGGCGGATTCCAGGTCCATGAGAGGAACAGGAGCTCCTTGAAGTTCCAGGGCAGGCCCCGTCGCAGGCACGCGCGGGCGTCGGCGGCCTGGGCCCGCCAGTTGCCGGGGGGCAGGGAGACGCGCGCGAGCAGGTCGGGGATCGTGATCTTCGGGTTGTCGGCCGGCGCCGCGTAGTGCTCGGGGTACCAGTGGTTGAGCGCCATTTCCGGCAGTCCCTCGTACCGCTGGTGGAGGTACCGGACATAGAAGACGTCCGGCCGCAGGAAGCGGCGCAGGGACGCCGGGAGCGTCAACCCGGCCTGGGCGTCGGTGATGTCCCCGAAGGAGTTGAGGGCCAGGACGGCCAGCGGCCCGATGACGGCGATCCCGAGCAGGAGCGCCAGCGGGTAGGCCGCGAGCTGGAAGGCCTTCTCCGGCGCGGAGGCCCGGCGGAACGGCAGCAGGAATGGCATCGCGTCAGGCCGAGACCCGCAGCTGGCCTTCGCGGATCGCGCGCATCTGGTAGATCGCCAGGACCAGGATCAGGGAGACGAGGAGCCAGACCTCGGCCATGGCCGCGCCGTAATGGATCTCCACGTACGCCCGGCGGAAGATGTCCAGCCCGACGACGTGCGTGGCCCCGGCGGGCCCGCCGGCGGTCAGCAGGAGGACGTGTTCCGAGGTGCGCGCGGTCGCCAGGAGCCAGCCGACGAACGAGACGCCGATCAGCGGCCGCAGGTGGGGCCAGAGGATGATCCGCCAGCGGTCCGCCAGTCCGGCGCCGGCCAGTTCGGCCTCCTCGAACAGCGGCTCGGGAATGGTCGACAGGCCGGCGAGGTAGACCAGCCCGTTGATCCCCAGGCCCGCCCAGGCCTGGGCCAGGCACACCGCGAACAGGGCCGTGCCCGGGGCCCCCAGCCAGTCGCGTGGCGCGAACCCAAGCCACCCCAGGACGAGGTTGGCGGCCCCGGCCGGCGCATAGAGCTGCCGCCAGAGCAGCGCGATCACGACGGCGTTGGCCGCGGCCGGGATGAAGAAGAGGAGCCGCGCCAGCGCCTGGAGCCGGCGGAACCCCGAGAGGATGATCGCGAGGAGCAGCGGCCCGACGAATCCGAGCAGGAAGGACCAGGCGAGATACCCCAGGGTGACGCCGACCGCACGCTGGGCCTGCGGGTCGAGCACCACCGTGACGTAGTTGTCCAGCCCGGCGAAGGTCCCGCCGTGATCGAGCACGTGGTGGAAGAGGCTCACCCCGAGGCCGTTGACCAGGGGATACGCCGCGAAGAGGAGGGAGAGGGCGAGGCCGGGGGCGAAGAGGGCGAGCAGCATGCCCACCGCCCGGCGCGAGAGCCCGGACGAGGGCCGGCCGCGGACCAGCCGGATTTCAACCACGAGCTGCCGCGCCAGGAATCCCAGGCTGCCCAGGAGCGCCAGGGCCGTCAGCGCCAGGACGGCATAGGCCGCGGCGCGCCAGCCGGCGGAGCCGCGGCGGGCGGCGTTGCGCACCACCGTGTCGTACCGGGACTGTACGCCGGCGAGGACCGCGGCCGGCGCGCCTCCCTCCTGGACGAGCTTCTCGAGGGCCGGGACCAGGTCTTCCGCCAGCCGCCAGTGGTCGGCGTACGGGGGCTGCGGCCGGGCCGCCGGGAGCAGGACCTTGAAGGTGGCGAGCCACGCCGGCAGGAACGCCTCCCCGACGGGATGGTCCGGGTGGCGGACCACGGCGCCGAGGTCGGGGACCGCGCCCGGACTGGCGAGGTTGGAGAAGGACAGCGCGTCATAGTCGGGATGGAGCGCGGAAACCGTGGTCATGTACTCCCAGAGCAGGCGGCGGCGGGCGGCGCCGCGTACGTAGCTGGGCATCACCCAGGCCTCCACCCGCGTGGCCCAGGACAGGGGGGCGGGGCCGAACGCCCCGGGGACGGGCAGGAGGTGCGGGCCGCGGCCGCGGAAGGGTTCGTATCCCAGGGACTCCTCGGGATCCACGGGAGCGAACAGCTCCGCGGTATCCATGAGCGCCATGGCGATTTCGCCCTTGCCCATGGCCGCGTCGAGCTGGGCGGATTCGTCCTCGAACCGGATGCGCCCGCCGGCCGCGCGGACCGCGGCGCCGAGCGCCGCCAGCCGCGTGGCCGCCTGCAGGCAGCCGGACCCGTCGAGCGCGTA
>CAYNUZ010000114.1:0-7764 GCA_964400385.1 uncultured bacterium
TGGTATTTCCGCAAGCCGGGCGGCGGGCCGCTCTACGACATGACCGTGTACGGGCTGCACACCCTGACCGGGGTCCTGGGCCCGGCGAAGCGCGTGACCGCGATGTCCGGCGTGCTCCTGAAGGAGCGCGAGTTCAAGGGCAAGAAGGTGCCGTGCGACGCGGACGACAACACGCTGATCATCGTGGACTTCGGCGCCGCCCGGTTCGCATTCGTGCACGGCACCGCGGCCGGTATGGTGAACCGCTCCTGGGGGATGCCCATCTACCACGGCACCGGGGGGACCATTGACGGGATCAGCCTGAACGGGAAGACCATCGACTATCCCGGGAAGGAGAAGGACCCGCAGGGCCACGGGATCGGCCTCACCGACCACGCGAAGGGGAAGCACCCCGAGATGGAGGAGATGCACGTGTACGAGGACCTCATGCAGCTCGCGCGCTGGGTGCGCGAGGGGGTGCCGAGCATCGTCACCGCCGAGCACGCGCGGCACGTCATCGAGATCTTCGACGCGGCCTACCGGTCGGCCGAGACCGGGAAGGCCCAGGACCTGTCCACGACCTTCACCCCGCCGCCGGGCGCCTGACCCGGCGGGCGGGGGGTCAGGCCTTCCGCCAGCCTCCCGCGAATCCCTGCGGCCGGGCCGCCGCGGCCGGCCGCGCGGTCGGGGCATCCGGCTCCAGGACGGGATCCAGGGCCGCGGTGATCGCGGCCGGGAGGTCGCAGGCGTAGAGGACCACCACGTCCTCCGGGGGCACCAGGTGCTCGACGCGGGCCCCGATCATGACCCCGAGGTCGCTGACGAACGTTTGCCAGTCCCGGAGCGTGGGAAACTCGATGCCCCGGCGGTCCAGGAGGTCCAGGACCTCGTGCCGCGCGGCGGCGAAGATGCCGGCGGTGCTTTCGGCGTCGGCGCCGGGCGCCACCGCCCGGCAGACCTCCCGGGCGACGTCGCCGGCCACCAGGTCCAGTCGCTGTCCAGGCGGAACCCGCAGCTTGAGCTTCATGGCTGCCCCCTTTCCGCCCTCCCGGCCTGACCGTAGCGCGGGGCCCGGGGGGCCGATGTGGCCGCGGTCACAATCGCGCCCCGGGTCGCGGCCCGTGCGATATCATGCAGCCGTGGTTGAGGCCAAGGCGCCCCGGAACGTCGGTACCGGCACGCACCGGCTGTACCTGAGCCTGCGCGGCGAGGAGGCCCGGGGCGGCCGGGTCGCGGCGGGCTCCCGGTACCTGTCCATGCTGGGGGCCTGGTTCCGGCTCAAGGACGACTACGAGGCGTTCGCCGAGGACCTGGCGCGGATGAAGCGCCGGATCTTCGGCCCCCGGTTCGACCAGCCGGTGATCTTCCGGCGGCGGGACATCGTGGCCCGGCACGGCCCCTTCGCCCACCTGCGCTCGCCGGCCGAGGCCGAGCGGTTCATGAAGGACCTGGCCACCGCGATCGAACGCGCCCGGTTCACGCTGGTCTCGGTGGTGCTGGACAAGCAGATGTACGCGGGCAAGTCGCCCCGGCCCGGCCAGGCGTCGCAGGACTGCCTCGTGGCCGTGCTCAAGCGGTACTGCGGCTGGCTCGGGTTCAACAAGGTGCGCGGGGACGCCATGGCGGAGAGCCGCGGCGGCGCCGAGGACCTCCTCCTCAAGGCCGCCTACCGCCGGGTCTGGGAGCAGGGCACGCGCTTCATGCGCGCCGACCGGTTCCGGGGCGCCCTGACCGGGCCGGAGCTCAAGGTGAAGCCCCGCGCGGCCAACGTGGCGGGGCTGCAGCTCGCCGCCATGCTGGCGCAGCCGCTGCTGCGCTCGCGGCTGGCGGACCACCAGCGCACGCCGGGCCCGGCCGACGACTTCGACCGGGCGATGCTGGCGGCGGCGACGCCGAAGCTGAACATGAAGGAGGGGACCGGCCAGGTGTCCGGGGTCGGCACGGTGTGGATCTCGGTGCCCGTGACCGAGGCCGATCCGGGCGACGAGGCGGTGGAGGAGCGGGCGGCCGCGCGGAAAAAATAAAGGACGGTCCCTTGCGGAACCGTCCCGCCGGCCCTTGGCGGGCCGGCCACCTGCGCGGACGCGCATTGCATGGAGTCTAACACGACAAGGAGGCGACGAGTGAAGCAGGTCAACTGGGGCATCATCGGCACGGGCAGCATCGCCCACCGGGTCATGAAGGGGATCGGGGCCTCGACCGCCACGCGGGTCGTGGCCGTGGGGTCGCGCAGCGCGGCCAAGGCGTCGGCGTTCGCGGCGACGTACCGGATCCCGAAGGGGTACGGCGGGTACGGGGACGTCCTGAAGGATCGCGCCGTGGACCTGGTCTACGTCGCGCTCCCCAACCACCTCCACAAGGAGTGGACGCTCAAGGCCCTGGCCGCGGGCAAGCACGTCCTGTGCGAGAAGCCCGTGGCGATGAACGCCGCGGAGGCGAAGGTGATGGTGGCCGCCGCGAAGAAGAGCGGGAAGTTCTTCATGGAAGCCTTCATGTACCGGTGCCACCCCCAGATCGCGAAGCTGCGGTCGCTCCTGGCCGCCGGGACGATCGGGAAGGTGCGCACGATCGCCGCGGCGTTCAGCTACGGCGGCATCAACGACGCGAACACGCGGATGAAGGCGGCCGAGGGCGGTGGCGGGCTGATGGACGTGGGGTGCTATCCGGTGTCCCTGATCCGGCTCGCGGCCGGGCAGGAGCCGTCCGCGGCCCATTGCGTGGGCGAGATCGGGAAGAAGTCCGGCGTGGACCTCTGGGCGGCCGGGCTGCTCCGGTTCCCGAACGGCATTGTGGCCACCTTCAACTGCGGCATGATGGTGAACACCGACTGGACCGCGACGGTCTACGGCGAGAAGGGGAAGATCCACCTGCCCAGCCCGTGGGTCCCCGGTGAGCGGGACGGGGCGCTGCATGTGACGCTGGAGGCGACGGGGACGACCGAGGTGATCCCGGCGCCCGCGAAGCACATCTTCGCCAACGAGGCCGACGCGATCGCCCGCGCGCTGGCGGCCGGCAGGCGGCAGGCGCCCGAGATGACGTGGGCCGACACGCTCGGCAACATGGCCGCATTGGACGCCCTCCGGACATCGCTCGGGCTGGCGTGGCCGCAGGAGAAGAAGCGGGGGCGGCGCTGATGCTCCCGATCAACCTGTCCGGCCGCACCGCCGTCGTCACCGGGGGCTCCGGCGCGCTGGGCCGCGAGATGGTCCGGGCGTTCGTGCGGTGCGGCGCGGACGTCGCGGTCCACTACCACCGCAACAGGGCGCAGGCCGACCTGCTGGTGCGCGAGGCCCGGGCGGCCGGCCGGCGGGCCGCGGCGTTCAAGGCCGACGTCACGCGGCTCCCCGACGTCCTGAAGATGCGCGACGCGATCCGCAAGGCGCTGGGCGCCCCGCACATCATCGTGAACAACGCGGTGATCCAGTACGACTGGAAGCACGTGCTGGACCAGGCGCCGGCGGACTACGAGAGCCAGTTCCGGTCGTGCGTGCTGCACAACGTCTTCATGGCCAAGGCGTTCGTGCCGGACATGGTGAAGCGCCGCGGCGGGCGGGTGATCGCGATCAACACCGAGTGCGCCATCCAGTCCTTCGCCGGGCAGTCCGCCTACGTCGCCGGCAAGCGGGGCATGGACGGCGTCCTGCGGGCGCTTGCGCGCGAGGTGGGGGAGCACCAGGTCACCGTGAACCAGATCGCCCCCGGCTGGATGATCAGCTACAAGGACCGTGGCACGGGCCGCGAGCGCAACGAGGGGTACGAGCGCAGCGTCCCCCTGAAACGGCGGGGCGAGGACCGGGACATCGCGAACCTGGCGGTCTTCCTGGCCTCCGACCTGGCCGGGTTCATCTCCGGCGCGTTCATCCCCGTCGCCGGCGGCAACGTGATGCCCGCGATCTAGTGGTCGCCCCCGTCGCCGGCCCGGGCGCCGGCGGGAAGGCGTCCGGGGATCCCGGGGCGGGGAGCAGCGGAGCCGCCCGCGCGCGGCTGATCCTCGCGCTGTGCGCGCTGCCGGGGAGTGTCGCGTGCGCCGACCAGGGGTCCGCGACGCCGCTCACCTGGGAGGCGTGCGTGGCGGAGGCGCAGGAACGAAATCCCGACCTGCGCGCAGCGCGGTTCAAGCTGGACGCCGCTGGGGTCAGGCGGTCGGCCCAGGCGGGCGACTGGCTGCCCCATGCCGAGGCGTCGCTGACCCAGCAGCGCGGCCGGAGCTTCCCGAACCCGGGCGACGGGTCCCCCGGCTACGCGGCGAGCCTCTCGGCCTCCCAGTCACTCTTCGGCGGATTCGCCACGCTCACGGACTCCGCGCGGGCGGGCGTGGAGTACCGCAAGGCGCGGAACGGGTTCCGCCGGACCGAGGCCGAGGTGCGCCACGATCTCCGCCAGGCCTGGGCCGAGTCGCTGGAAGCCCAGGATCTGGACCGGCTGCGCGAGACGCTCGCCGCACGCCGGATCGAGAACACGCGCCTCGTCTCGGAGCGGCTGGCCGCCCGCCACGAGGACGAGAGTTTCCGGCTCCAGGCCGAGGCCGAGGCCGGCAAGGCGGCCTTCGAGGCCTCCCGGGCGCGGCGCGCCCTCGCCCGTTCCCGGCAGAGGCTTGCGCGGACCATGGGCCGGGAGACCGCGACGACGTTCGTGCTGTCCGGCGACTGGACGGCGCCGCCGCCTCCCGCGGCCCCGGACCTCGCCGGGCTCGCGGAGGCCGTCCCGTCCGTGGTCGAGGCGGTCGCCGACCTGGAGCTCGCCCGGTTGGGCGAGCGCGAAGCTCGCGCCGCGTTCTGGCCCGCGATTGATGCGACCGGCTCGGTGTCGCGGGACGGGGCCTCGTTCCCGCCGTCGGAGACGCATGGCTGGTCGGCCGGCCTGTCGGTCTCGCTCAACCTCTTCAACCGGATGAAGGACCGGGCAGCAGTCCGCATCGCGCGGCTGGAAGCGGGCGCCGCGGAGGCGGAGCTGGCCGCCGCGCGGCGTGACGCCGTCGGGACCCTGGAGGAGGCACTCGAGCCGTACGAGAACGCCTACGAGGCGGTGGACGTGAGGCGGAAATCCGCCGAGGCCGCCCGGGCGCGCGCGGCGAATGCGCGGGACAAGTACGCGGCCGGCGGGATGGACTTCGACCAGTGGAACGAGGTCGAATCCGGGCTGGCGGACGCGGAGGTGGAGTATTTGGATGCCCGCAAGGAGGCGTTGAACGCGGAGGCGGCCTGGCGGAAGGCCGTCGGCACGGGGTTCCCCTGAGTCGGCTCCTGGCCGGACTCCTCGCCGCGGCACTGGCCGTGCCGGCCGCGGGCCGTGCGGCGGCAGGGCCGGAGGCCGCCTGGACCTTCGGACTCTGGGGCGGCCGCGAGGCGGTCGGTCTCGCCGACCTCTCGGGCCTCCTCGCAACCGGGGTCGCGCGGGAGCGGGATCGCTGGGCCGCCACCTACGGCGGGGGTTCCCGCGGCGCGGTCGCCCCGTCCGACCGGGCCTGGGCCGGGGGATGGCAGATCGACCGGCAGGTCGGCCGCGGCATCGCGCTGGGGCTGCGGGCGGGCTGTTCCGTCCCCCGGGATGTCCGCGCCTCATTCATGGCCCGGGGGGCGGCGGACGAAACCGAGGCGTGGAACGAGCGTTGGTCGATCACGCTCGCGCCGCTGCTCGCGGGGATCAGCGGACGGTGGGAGCCGGCCGCGGGGTTGCGGCTGTCCTCGGCGCTCTGGGCGGGGCCGGTGTACGCCTCCGTCACGGACCGGAAGGATTTTTCGTTCAGCGATCCGAACACGGGCGACGAGCGGACCTGGTCGTACGTCTCCTCCGCCGCGGGCGCGGGCGGGGAAGTCGAGGCCGAGCTCCAGGCGGGCTGGGCCTGGTCCGACGGGCCCGAGGCATGGATAGGCCTCGGCTGGCGCTCGGCCCGGATCGGCACACTGCATCGGGGCCGGGACGCGGACCTGGACGGCGACGGCATGCTCGATGTCCTCAAGGGCGAACCGGTGCGCGGCGCCACGGGCGGGCGCCTGGGCGTCGGCGCCACGGGCGTCCTGGTGCGCGCCGGGATCCGCCTGGCGCTACACTAGGAACATGCCGCGTTTCGTGCCAATCATGGCCGCGCTGGGCGCCGCCCTTGCCTGCGTCTCCGGAGGGGCCCGGGCAATCTCGGACGAGGACGCGCTGGCCCGCATGGCGGCCCGCCCCGATGTGGCCATCGAGCGCAACCTCGACTACCTGCACTGGAAGGCCGACGAGGCGGAGTTCGACCGCAAGAACCTCACCTGGACCTCGATCGGCCGCGACAACCCCGCGGCGCGGCCGCCCTCGCGCATGGCATTCTTCACGGGCGGGTTCCTGGGCGGCTTCCTCGGCGTCCTCGCGTACGAGGCCGTGGCCGGCGGCGGCAAGCGCCTGACGGCCGGCAACGTCGGTACCGCGCTGGCCGCCGGCGGCGCCTTCGGGCTGGTCGGGATCGGGTTCAGCTTCCGCGTGGCCCCCTTCAACCCGCGCACCAGCCTCGACGCCGAGCCCGACGCCCCGCTCGACCGGTCGCCGGTGGTGCGCGAGTGGTCGCGCGTCGCCCGCGAGCCGGCCGAGCCCCCCGCCCCCCCTGGGTACTGACGCGCTCCTGCCCGGCCGCGCGACCGCGGCGGGCACGGCCGCCTTCGCGAAACGAAGCACCGCCGCGAAGGGCCACTTCCGCCCGGGCCCCGGGGTGACCCTGTCGTCGTTAGGTTTGGGCACCTACCTGGGGGAGCCCGACGACGCCGGGGATGCGCGGTACGAGGCCGCCATAGGCCGGGCGCTGGCCTCCGGTGTCGTCAACCACCTCGACACGGCGATCAACTACCGCAACATGCGCAGCGAGCGCGCGGTGGGCCGGGCCTTGCGGCTGGCGATCGCCGCGGGCACGGTGGCGCGCGACCAGGTGGTGGTGGCCACCAAGGGCGGGTACCTGCCGTTCGACGGGGAGGCTCCGGCGGACCCCGTGGCCTACGTGGAGGAGTCGTACCTCCGCCCCGGGATCTTCCGCCCGGAGGAGCTGGCGGCGGGGTGCCACTGCCTGGCGCCGCGGTACCTGGCGGACCAGCTCGAACGGTCCCGCGCGAACCTCGGGCTGGCCACCATCGACATCTACTACCTGCACAACCCCGAGACGCAGCTCAACGCGGTCTCACGGGACGAGTTCATGAAGCGCATCCGCGCGGCGTTCGAGTTCCTCGAGCGCGCCTGCGCGGACGGGAAGATCGGGGTCTACGGCGTCGCCACCTGGAACGGGTTCCGGCAGGATCCGGCGAAGCGCGACTTCCTGGCCCTGACCGCGCTGGCCGGCATGGCGCAGCAGGTGGCCGGGGACCGCCACCGGTTCCTCGCGCTGCAGCTCCCGTACAACCTGGCGATGCCCGAGGCGTTCGCGCTCTCGAACCAGCCGGTCGCGGACGGGCGCGTCTCCACGCTGGAGGGGGCCACCGGGTACGGCATGACGGCCATCGCCTCCGCCTCGCTCCTCCAGGGCCGGCTGGCGGGGGGGCTGCCGGCGGACCTCGCGGCGCTGATGCCCGGCTGCACGACCGACGCGCAGCGCGCGCTCCAGTTCGCGCGCTCCACGCCCGGCATCACCACCGCGCTGTGCGGCATGTCCACGGCCGCCCACGTCGCCGAGAACACCGCGCTGGCGGCCCTTCCGCCGCTCCCCGCCGCCGCCATCCGCTCCCTCTTCCGCGAAACCCCCGAAGAGCAGAACTGACCGGCGCGCGGTCCGGGCGGGCGGAGGGTGTTCGGGCACGCGCCCCCGGCCCCTCCGAGTCCGGGGGCGCT
>CAYNUZ010000115.1:0-7708 GCA_964400385.1 uncultured bacterium
GCCGTGGCCCCGGCGGCGACGCTGGCCGATGGCGCGGCCGTCGTGTCGGCGACCCCGGCGGCCCCCTCCGCCACCCCGGCGGAAGCGCCGGCCCCGGCGGAAGCGGTCAAGCCGGCGGAAGGCACCCCGGAGAAGCCTGAATTCATCGGGGCCTCCACCTGCCTGGCCTGCCACCAGAACAAGGAGGGTTTCCACCAGAACATCCACGCGCGGGCCTGGCCGAAGGAGAAGGGCATCGACTTCGAGCACTCCTGCGAGACCTGCCACGGGCCGGGCTCCCTGCACGCCTCGGCGGCGGGCGACCGGGCCAACCCGGGGTTCGCCACCATCCGCCACCCGGCGAAGCTGCCCGCCAAGGAAGGCGCGGCGATCTGCATGCAGTGCCACGAAGGCAAGAACCGGACCCACTGGGAGGGGAGCGTCCACGAAACGCGCGGGGTGAGCTGCATGGATTGCCACTCGATGCACGCGGGCTTCGACAAGAACCTCCGGGCGGCCAAGGTCCAGGATGTGTGCACGAAGTGCCACCAGAACCTCAAGGCCGAGATCTCCAAGCGGAGCCACCACCCGATCCTGGAGGGGAAGGTGACGTGCACGAGCTGCCACAACCCGCACGGCACCGCGGGCCCGAAGCTGCTGGTGGGCAACGGGGTCAACGAGACCTGCTTCCAGTGCCACGCCGACAAGCGGGGCCCCTTCCTCTGGGAGCACCGGCCGGTGAGCGAGGATTGCACGATCTGCCATACCCCGCACGGATCGGTGCACGACAAGCTGCTCCGGCAGCGGGCGCCCTTCCTCTGCCAGTCGTGCCACTCGAATTCGCGCCACCCGGGGACGATTTACGCCGAGAATCCGGCCACGGTCGGGGCGAACACGTACCAGAAACTCAACTCGCGGGTCCTCTACCGGGCGTGCGTGAACTGCCATTCCAATATCCATGGCAGCAACCACCCGACCGGCAAGACGTTTACACGCTAAGGAGGAATGGCCATGCGACGCCTCAATTCATGGGTCATGACCGGCATTCTGGCGGCCGCGTGCGGGAGCGCCCTCGGGAGTGACGGCAGCACCCCCCTGATCGACGGCCTGTCCGGCCAGGCGGGCCTGGGCGGGTCGTACAGCGGCCGGGACCAGGGGAACGCCCGGTTCCGGGAATACTGGAACGGCATGCACTCCTTCTTCGCCGTGGAGCCGCAGGCGAACATCCGCTACGAATTCGGAGGCGGGGAAGTGCCCCTGTACGCGGAAGGCATGCTCAACGGGCGCTCGGGCCTTGCGGGCCAGTCCCATGACGGAAATGCCGGCCTGGCGGTCGGGTCGTACGGCCTCTTCAAGGTGCGGGGCTCCTTCAGCCGGATCGGGCACGAGTTCGCCCACGGGGCGCGCTCGCTGTACGGCGGAGTGGGGACCGGCGACCTCACGCTCGACGACAAGCTGCAGCAGGCCATGTGGACCACGTCCACCGTTGACCGCGCCACCATCCTCACGAGCTACTACAACAACACGGCGGTCCCCATCGACCTCGGCTTCCGGCGCGACCAGGTCCGGGCGGGCGTGGACCTGGCGGCGGTCGAGCCGCTGTCCGTGTCCGTGGATGTGGCGGGCGAGCAGCGTCGCGGCACGCGGCCGCGGGGCGCGGCCACGGGGGGGCCCGGGAGCCTGACCGAGGAAATCCCCGAACCGATCGACTACGACACCCTGAACGTCAGCGGCCGGGTCGGGTACGAGGACAAGGTCCGGTTCGGGACGGAGATCCCCCTCGCTGCCGACGTCTCGGCGGCGCATTCCACGTTCCAGAACAACATCAGCTCGGTCATCTTTGACAACGCCATGGTGCTGACGGATTCCTCCACGGGGGCCGGCCGGGGGCGCATCGCCCTGTCGCCGAGCAATGCGGCCGACAGCGTGGCGGCCAACCTGTCCACCAGGCTGCCGTACCGCCTCGGCGTGTCGGGGCATGCGAGCCTGTCCAGGCTGACGCAGAACCAGGAGCTGCTGCCGGCGACCACGAATGCGCTGCTCCTGCCCCAGGTCACCGTGCCCCGGTCAACCGCGGAGGCGAAGGTCCGGAATGAGCTGTATGCCGGTGCGCTGACCTACCAGCCCGCCTCCCGGTTGAACCTGAAACTCGCCTACCGGTACCGGTCGCACCGCAACGAGACCGCGGACTATGCCCCGCCGCTGCTGGCCGTCTCCGACCAGAGCATCGTGGCGAGCGGTCCCGCGGAATGGGTCAGTTACATCGAGCGGACCGCGGAATTCGAACAGGTCTTTGAGGTGACCAGCCGGACGCATCTCACCTCGACGTTCGAGAACGAGCACAGCTCCTTCGTCGACGGGTCGGCATCCCGGATCACCCAGAACCAGTTCAAGCTGGCGGTGGACACGCGCGCGGTGGACTGGGCCACGGTCAAGGTGAGCGGCGAGCACGCCGTGCGCCAGAGCGACTATCCCGATTACACGGCCGCCGACGGCGAGCTGCCCTGGATGCGGAAATTCTACGCCGCGGACCGCGACCGGGACCAGGTGACGATCATCACGACGATCGCCGCCGCGGAGGACCTGGACCTCATGATCGAGCATGTCCAGGGGCTGGATGATTACAAGCACTCGTCCTTCGGCCTCCAGAAGGACGAGCACCGGGCCACCACGGTGGACCTCAGCTACGACCCGGGCGACGGCCTGTCCATGTCCACCTTCGTGTCCCAGGAGGCCTACGCGACCCGGCAGCAGAGCCGGCAGTGGAACCCGAACGGCCTGGGCGATCCGTACACCCAGTCGCCGGGGATCGAGAATCCGGGCAACTGGACTCTGGATTCGACGACGGTCGTCAATACCGTGGGCATGACGACGGCGATGTCGCTGGTGCCGGACACGCTGACCGCCCGGCTGGAGGGCACGGCGAGCGTGGCCAACGGGAAGCTGGAGTTCGCCAGCCCGTTCTCCTCGACGATGTCCACGACCTCGGACACCAACGCGTTTCTCCCTATCGACTACCCCAAGTCGGATGAAACGCAGTGGGTCCAGGCGGGGATGAGCTTCACCTACATGGTGTTCAAGGACGTGGCGGCCACCCTCGGCTATCGCTACGACCTGTGGCGGATCAATGACGGGCTGCGGGATGGCTACACGCCGGTGGCCGTCACGGGCACCGGGGCGTTCAACAACCTCCTGACGATGGATTCGCTCTTCAAGAATTACGAGGTCCATACGGTGTACGCCCGGATCAGTTCGAAGTTCTAGGCGCGCTCCCGGGGGGGCCGCCCCCCGATCATGGCCCGGACCTGACCGGGATCATGCTCCCGGAACGCCGACCCGTGTCACACTGATGGCAGGATGAATCCCGTCCCGCCCCACGCGCCCGTGGAAGCCGGCGACCTGCTGCGCTGGGCCGGCGTGCTGCTCGGCCTGGGCTCGCTGGCGCTGATCGCGCTCCAGGCCCGGCTGCTGCGGCGGGGCGTGGCCGTGCCCCTCCGGGAAAAGCTGCTGATCCTGGCGGGGCTGGCCCTGATGCCCGTCTCGACCCTCACCATCGCGCAGGCGGTGACGCTTGAGCACATGCATACGGTCGAGTTCTGCCGGTCGTGCCACGTCATGCAGCCGTTCGTGGACAGCTTTGCCGCGACGGAAGGGGTGACCCTGGCGGCCCTGCATGTGCAGAACCACCGGGTGGACCCGAAGACCGCCTGCTTCACCTGCCACACGCAATACAGCCTCTTCGGCCCGGTCAAGGTGAAGCTCCGGGGGATGCACCACCTGCTGCGGTACTACACCCGCAGGAAGGGGGACCCGATCCGGCTGTACGAGCCGTACCCCAACGCCAACTGCCTCCACTGCCACGGCGGCGCCCGGAACTTCGAGGAGCAGGCGGCCCACGTGCCGGTGATGGACCAGATCGCCTCCGGCGAGATGTCGTGCCTCGTCTGCCACTCCTCGATCCATCCGGAGATCCCGCCGCAATGATCGCCGCCCTGCGCCGGATGCGTGCCACGGTCACCCTGGCCTCGCTGGGCGCGATGGCGTGCGCGATGGTCGCCAGCCTGGTGTGCCTGTGGCGCGTCACCCCGATCACCGGCCTGCTCCTGGTCTTCCTCGGGGTCCCGCTGTTCGCCGTGGGCCTGGCCGGCCTGCTCTTCGTCCTGGTGGCGGAGCTGCGGGACCGGGGGGCGCTCTGAACCGCGCGGGCTGGCGCGGGTCATCCGGAACCCTGACGGCCGTCATGGGGTCCGCCCGCGCCGTCCCTAGAATATCCCTGATGGGGACCGGGGGACGGTGGGCATGGATCGCCGCGGGGCTCGCGGCCGGGCTGTCGGCCGCCCCCCCGCCGGCCGCGGCCGCCGATTCGTGCGTGGCCTGCCACCGGACGGTGGCGGGGGTCGGGTATCTCGAGCACAATTTCGCCGACTGGTCGAAATCCATCCACGCGGTGTCCGGCGTCAGCTGCCGCGCCTGCCACGGCGGGGACCCCTCCCGGGACTCCAAGGAGGCGGCGCACGCGGGGATGAAGCCCTCGCACGATCCCGGCAGCCGGGTGTACTACACCCGGATCCCCGAGACCTGCGGGAGCTGCCACGCCGGGGTCCTGGCGGCCTTCAGGACGAGCAAGCATTTCCACGAGCTGGAGACGACGGGCAAGGGCCCCAACTGCGTCACGTGCCACGGGTCCATGGCCAACCACATCCTGGAGCCGCGGCTGATGCAGATGACCTGCACGTTGTGCCACCGCAACCCGGTGGACGCCCACGCCGCGCTGCTGGCGCTCAACAACGCCGGCGGCCGGCTGCGGCAGTTGCGCAGGGACGTGGACCGGGCGGCCGCGGCGGGGGTGGACGTGGCGATCCAGCGCGCGGCGCTGCGGGACACCCAGAAGAAGTACGACGCGGCGCGGGTGGCGTGGCACACGTTCAAGATGGACCGGGTCCTGGCCATGGCCCAGGAGGTCACGCGGGCCGTCGCGACCAGCCAGAACGAACTGAAGATGAAGGGGATGCAGCAACCGGGAGGCGCCGATGGACACGCACGCTGACGAGACCGTGACCCGCCGGGCCTTCCTGGAGCGGTCCATCGCGGTCCTGGGCGGGCTGATCGCGGTGGTGCTGGGCGGGTCCGGGCTGGGCTATTTCATCTCGCCGGCCTTCCGCCGGCGGACCGCGGACTGGCTGGACCTGGGCCGGGTCTCCGAGATCGCGCCGGGGACGCCGGTCAAGGTGGAATTCACGGTGCGGAAGAAGGACGCCTGGGCCACCACGGAGCGCCGTTCGTCGGCGTGGGTCCTGACGTCGAACCGCAAGGACTTCATCGTGTTCGACCCGCGCTGCACGCACCTGGGGTGCCCGTACCGGTGGGACCCGGAACGCAAGCAGTTCCGGTGCCCGTGCCACAGCGCGGTGTTCGACGTGGACGGCAGCGTCGCCGAGGGGCCCCCGCCGCGGCCGCTCGACCGGTACCCGGCGAAGGTGGTCGGGGGCCGCCTGCTCATCCTGCCCGAGGCCCGGAAGGCGGAGCCCGCGTGACGCTCCGCGTCGTCCGCGACTGGCTGGATGAACGGCTGGGGGCGGGCCGGGTCTGGGAGGCCCTGTTCGCCCGCCATGTGCCGGAGGCGCGGGGGGCCGCGGCATGGCTCTACACCCTCGGGAGCGCGTCGCTCCTGGTGTTCGCCGTCCAGTACCTGACCGGCGCGCTGCTGGCCATGAACTACGTGCCCTCCCCGTCGTCCGCCCACGACTCGATCCAGTACATCGAGGGCCAGGTGTTCCTCGGCCGGTTCATCCGCGGCCTCCACCACTGGGGGGCCTCGGCCATGGTCGTGATCGCGCTGGCGCACATGCTGCGCGTCTTCTTCATGGGGTCCTACAAGTATCCCCGGGAGGCCACCTGGATGGTGGGCGTCGGGCTCCTGCTGCTCGTGATGGGGTTCAGCTTCACCGGGTACCTGCTGCCGTGGGACCAGAAGGCGTACTGGGCGACCATGGTCGGCACGAACATCGCCAACCAGGCCCCGCTGGTCGGCGATGCGGCCGCCCGCGTCCTCAAGGGCGGGGACGAGCTGGGCGCCGCGACCCTGACCCGGTTCTACGCGCTCCATGTGCTGGTGCTCCCCGCCCTGATCGCGGCCGCCATCGGCCTCCACCTCTTCCTCGTGGTCTGGCACGGCATCTCGGAGGCGCCGGGGGAAGCGCCGGATGACGGGCCCGGCCGCGGGAAGCGGCCATGAACGGCGACTGGCACGCGGCGTACCGGGCGCGGTACGCCGAGCTCAAGCGGCGCGGCGTCTCGTTCTTCCCGCATGCGGTGGCCAAGGACACCGCGGTCGCCGCCCTCGTGCTGGCGGTCCTCGCGACCCTGGCGTGGAAGGTCGGCGCCGGCCTCGAGGACCTGGCCGATCCGACCGACGCCACGTACAACCCCCGGCCGGAGTGGTACTTCCTCTTCCTGTTCCAGGCGCTCAAGCTCTTCCCGGGCAGGCTCGAGTTCGTGGGGGCGATGCTGCTCCCCGGCCTGGGCGTCGGCCTGCTGTTCCTCCTGCCGTTCCTGGACCGCGGCCCCGGCCGGCGGGTGCGGGACCGGCCGGTCACCATCGGGACCGGGCTGGCGGCGATGGCCGGCATCGCCTTCCTGACCTGGCAGGGGGCGCGCAGCCCGCTGCTCAACCCGCTGACCGAGCGGGATCCGCAGGCGCAGGAGGGGCACCGCCTCTACCTCGAGTTGCGGTGCGCGTACTGCCATGCGATCGGCGGGAAGGGCGGCACGGTGGGGCCGGACCTGGCCCGGATTGCGGGCGCGGCCGACCACGACTTCCTGGTCCGGCACTTCCGGAACCCGCAGGCGACGACCCCCGGATCGGTCATGCCCCGGATGAACCTGCTGGAGGACGAGATCCAGGCGCTGACGGCCTACGTGCTCTCGCTGGGGGGCGGCGCGGCCTTCACCAAGGACGCCCCCAGGCTGTTCGCCGCCTCGTGCGCGACCTGCCACAAGATCGGGTCCGAGGGCGGCGAGATCGGGCCGGACCTGTCCACCATCGGGCAGGTGCGGGAGGCCGCGTACCTGCGGCGGTACATCGCGGATCCCGCCCAGCTGAACCCGTCCTCGGCGATGCCGGGGTTCAAGGGCGACCTGACCGACGTGCAGATCGAGGACCTCGCCCGCTACCTGGCGCATCAACGCTGACCGCGGGCCCGCGTCGTTGACGCCGGTCACCGGCCGGGACGTCCCGCGGGCATAGTCTTTCCGACCCGGCGGGCGCAGGATGAAGCTGCGGAGGGCACGATGACACGACGCTATCTCGCGATCGGGGTGCTGCTGGGGCTGGCGGCCCCGGCGGGGGCCCTGCTGGCCCACTGGCTCATCGCGGGCGCCCCGACCGCCGTCTCCGGGTATGTCTGGTCCGAACTCCACGTCTTTCCCTTCTTCTACCTCTACCTGTGCATCGGCACGGTCACCGCGTTCGCCGCGGCCGCCTGGGTCGCGGGGCGCATCGCCGCGCGCCTGGCGGGCCGGCTGCGGAGGCTGGAGGGCCTGGGGCTGCGCGACCCGGGCACCGGGCTCCTGGACCGGCGGTACCTCACCCGCCGCCTGCGGGGCGAGATCGACCGCGCGATCCGCCTCAACCACCCGCTCGCCTGGCTCGTCATCCGGGTGGAGGGATTCGACACCCTGGTGCGCCGGGCCGGCCGCCGGGCGGCGGAGGAGGCCCTGCGGGACCTGG
>CAYNUZ010000116.1:0-7578 GCA_964400385.1 uncultured bacterium
AAGGGCGCCGCGGTCCGCGCGGGCCTGGCGCGCGCGCGCGGGCGGTATGTCCTCTTCACCGACGCGGACCTGTCCACCCCGCCCTCGCAGATCGCCCCCGCCCTGCGGTGGCTGGAGCGGGGCTGGGACATGGTGATCGGCTCGCGCGCGCTGCCCGGTTCGCGCCTGCCGGTCCCCCAGCCCTGGCCCCGGCGGCTGGCGGGCCGCATCTTCAACGCGGCCGTGCGCGTCCTCCTGGGCCTCCCGTACGCCGACACCCAGTGCGGCTTCAAGGGCTTCTCCCGCGCCTGCGCCCGGCGGATGGCGCGCGAGGGCCGGATGGACGGGTTCGCCTTCGACGTCGAGCTCCTGCTCCTGGCCCGCCGGCACGGCCTGCGCGTCCGGGAATTCCCCATCACCTGGAGCGACCGCGCGCTCTCCACGGTCCGGATCTGGACCCATGCCCCGCGCATGTTCGGCGCGGTGGTGCGGCTCCAGCGCCGGTTCGCCGACGTCGTACCCTACCACCCGGTGCGCGCGCTGCCGCTGATCCTCTTCTCCTGCGCCTGCGCGGTCACCGGCCAGATCCTCTTCAAGACCGGCGCGCTGACCCTGCCCCCCGTGCCATTCGGCCCGGAGTTCATCCTGGCGATGGCGCGGGTGAAGCTGATCTGGGGCGGGCTCGCCCTGTTCGGCCTGAGCGCCGTCACGTGGCTGCAGGCGCTCTCGCGGGTGGACCTCTCGTTCGCCTTCCCGATGCTCAGCCTCAATTTCGTCTTCACGGCGCTGTACGCCCGGCTCTACCTCGGCGAGCAGCTCGCCTGGACGCGGATCGGCGGGATCACGCTCGTCGTGGCCGGCGTCCTGGTCATCGCGGCCACCGGCTCGGCGGCGCCCCGGGCGCCGGGGCAGGCGGCGCGATGATGCTCGTCCTCCTCCTGCTCGGGTGCAACCTCATCTCCATCACCGCGCAGGTCTGCCTCAAGCTCGGCGTGGGCCGGGCGGGGACCGACCTGCGGAAGGCCGCGGTCCAGCCGCTCGTGTGGATCGGCGCCTCGCTGTACGGGGGGGGCACGATCCTCTGGATCAAGGTGCTGACGCAGGCCGACCTGTCGTTCGCCTACCCCTTCGCCGCGACGAGCTATGCCGGCGGCATCCTCGTCAGCCAGTGGCTCCTGCGGGAGCGAGTCCCCGCCGCCCGGTGGGGCGGGCTCGCGCTGATCGCCGCCGGCGTCGTCGGCGTGGCGCTCAGCGGCTCCTCCACCGTCCGCTGACGCGGCGGCGCGGCGTCAGCCCCGCCCGAGCGTGAGGTCCACGACGACCGGCAGGTGATCCGAGGCCCGGCGCGCCAGCGCATGGTGCGACCGGTGCGCGTGGCGGCACGAGACCGGCCCCCGCAGGAAGACCCGGTCCAGCGCCGCGACGGGATACCAGGCCGGAAACGTCCGCGCCGGGCCGTGATGCCGTCCCCAGGCCGTGAGGAACCCCGCCTTGCGCAGGCTGCCGCGCGGGCGCGCCAGCGCCCCGGCCCAGTCGTTCGTGTCCCCCGCGATCACCACCCGGCTGTTCCGCTGGAGGCCCGCCAGCGGGCCCGACGCCAGCAGCCGGCGCACCTGCCAGCGCCGCTCCACGCCCGAGAGCCCCAGGTGGACGTTCACGACATGCAGCGGCCAGCGGCGGCCGCGGGCGTGGACGGTGATGTCCGCGACGATGGCGACGCGGCGCTTCTTGAGCGGGAACGTGAGGTCCACCCGCCCGGTCCGCCGGATCGGGAACCGCGAGAGGATCGCGTTGCCCAGCCGCCCCCCGGCGATCCGGACCGTCGGCAGGAAGACGCGATACGGGTACCCCAGGGCCGCGCCCCAGGCGTCCGTCTGGCGGTCCCGGCGGAACCGCGGGATGTTCTCGGCGACCTCCTGGAGCAGCAGGATGTCCGGATGGTCGAACCGGATGACCTCGGTGATGCGCCACGGGCGGTACCGGCGGTCGAGGCCCCCGACCCCCTTGTGGACGTTCCAGGTCAGGAGCCGGACGTCGCCGGGATGCTTGCGGGCCGGCGCGACCGCCGGCGGGAAAAACCAGGCGGGCGGGGCGGCCGGAACACGTCGCGTGCCCGCGGCGCTCCTAGAAGAAGAAGCCCACGCCGAAGAGGCCCTGGTTGGCGTGGATGTTGAACGTGTCGTCGGACTCGTTGTTGCTGGGGCCGCTGAAGTACGACACCGCCAGGATCTCGATCATCGGCCGCCATTCGGCGTACAGGAAGAAGTCCTTCCCGGTGATGATCCGCATGCCGAACGGGAACTGGAAGGAGAACCCGAGCGTGGTCGCGTTCAGCGGTTCATCCGTGATCCCGACATGGTTGGAATCCATGGACGACACGTTGACGATGCCCATCAGCAGCCCCAGCCCGACGTACGGCTGGAGCACCTTGCCGGGGTACCCCAGGTAGATGTTCATCCCGAAATTGACCGCGGAGACGTCGATCCACTCGTCGGTGAAGTTGCGCGTGAAGTTCCCGGTCGCATGCCGGTTGTACCCGTAGTAGTCGGGATAGTTCGTGGTGTAGTGGCCGTTCACGTCGCCCGGGACGGTGGCCCACTTCCCGTACGAGAACTCCCCGTCGAAGGCGAACGCCTCCATCAGCCCGCCGATCCGCAGGCCGAACGCCGGGGACTTCGAGACCGTCGGGATCTTGTCGTAGGTGACCGTGTAGATGGGGTCGCCCGCGTACGCGCCGTTCCGCGCGGTGGACCAGCTCTTCTGGGTGTAGCCGGCGAGGTACCCGCTGTTGACGGGGCCGAGGAAGAGCATCAGGTAGCCGCGGGTGTCCGACTTCGTGGTCCCGACCTTCTCCTTGTACGCCTGCGATGCCTCGTACTCGAGCTGTTCCTTGGACTTCCCGGTGTCCTCGCGCGGGCCGGTGTTGACCTGCCGGTTGGGCGGCCGGTACACGGGCTCCTCTTCCCGGCCCATGAGCCGGTTGACGAGGGAGGCCGCCGCGCTGTCGGCGTCGGCGACCTCGAAACCCTTGACGTTGGCCGACCGCTCGCTCTTGCCCGTCTCGACATCCACGAGGCGGGCGGTCAGGAACCGGGTCTGCCCCAGCGTGCTGTACGACCCCACGACCATCTTCTGCACGTTCAGGACCTTCCCGAGCTTGACCGCGCACTCTTCCGAGGTGCAGCCGGTGCGCTGGAACGCCTGCTCCTGCAGCAGCTTGTCCATGTTCTTCTTGTCCACGACGGTGAACTCGCCCGAGTTGATGACCGCCTCGCGCACCAGCTCGGACAGGACCGAGGCATCGCCGCTGGAGGCGTTGTTCGCCGTGAAGTCCATGACCGCGATGGTGGGCTTGTCGGCCGCGAGCGCCACCAGGGGCGCCAGGACGGGGACGAGGAGGAACCGCAGGGCCGAACGCATGGTTGCAATCCTACACGGTCACCGGGGAAAAACCAATCGGCGGGCCCGCCCGGGCCCGGGGCGCGGTAGCACCCAGAGTCCATATCTGTTAAGCTTTTTACAGCCAAGGAGGCTCAACCATGTACGACCGGTTCGCGGAAAGGGCCCGGAAGGCGATCGCGTATGCGCGCGAGGAAGCCATCCGGCTGGACCATGACTACATCGGGACCGAGCACATCCTGCTGGGCATCATCCGCGAGGGGAACGGCGTCGCCGTGGCCGTCCTCGAGAACCTCACCGTGGACCTCGCCAAGCTCCGGCACGAGGTCGAGAAGCTCGTGGCCTCCACGGGCGGGACCCTCACCCTGGGCAAGGTCGAGTTCTCCATGACCGCCAAGAAGGTGCTGGAGCTCGCGCAGGAGGAGGCCCAGAACCTGGGCCACAACTACATCGACACCGAGCACATCCTGCTCGGGCTGATCCGCGAGGGCGAGGGCATCGCCGCGCGGGTCCTCGCCTCCTTCGGCGTCACCCTGACCCGCGCCCGCGAGGTCACGATCGGCCTGCTGGGCGGCACGGTCACCCACTACGCGGCGGGGGCCACCAAGACCAAGACCACGGCGCTGGACACCTTCGGGCGCGACCTCACGCAGCTCGCCCGCGAGGGCAAGCTGGATCCCGTCATCGGGCGCGAGAACGAGATCGAGCGGGTCATCCAGGTGCTGTCCCGCCGGACCAAGAACAATCCCGTGCTGATCGGCGAGCCGGGCGTGGGCAAGACGGCCATCGTCGAGGGGCTGGCGCAGAACATCATCTCGAGCAACGTGCCCGAGCCGCTGCTCAACAAGCGGGTCGTGACGCTGGATCTCGGGGCCATCGTGGCCGGGACGAAGTACCGCGGCGAGTTCGAGGAGCGGCTGAAGGCCATCATGAACGAGATCCGCCACGCCTCGAACCAGATCATCCTGTTCATCGACGAGCTGCACACGCTGGTGGGCGCGGGCGCGGCCGAGGGCGCGATCGACGCCTCCAACATGCTGAAGCCCGCCCTCTCCCGCGGCGAGCTCCAGTGCATCGGGGCGACCACGCTCGAGGAATACCGCAAGTACATCGAGAAGGACGGCGCCATCGAGCGCCGGTTCCAGCCGATCACGGTCGAGCCGCCCAACGTCGAGATGACGGTGCAGATCCTCCACGGGCTGCAGAGCCGGTACGAGAAGCACCACAAGGTCAAGTACACCGACGAGGCGATCCGGCAGTCGGCCGTGCTCTCCGACCGGTACATCTCGGGGCGGTTCCTGCCGGACAAGGCCATCGACCTCATCGACGAGTCGGGCGCGCGGGCGCGCCTCCGGACCACCATCGTGCCGGCCGAGATCAAGGAGATCGAGAAGCAGATCGAGGAGGTCACGAAGGAGAAGGAGCAGGCGATCCGGATGCAGGAGTTCGAGCGCGCCGCCAAGCTGCGCGACGTCATCCGGGAGCTGCGGGACAAGTACGACGCGCAGCGCAAGGGCTGGGAGGAGGCGAAGCGGAAGACCGAGGTCTCGGTGACCGAGGAGGACATCGCCTACATCGTCTCCAAGTGGACCGGCATCCCGGCCTTCAAGCTCGAGGAGAAGGAGTCCGAGAAGCTCCTCCGGATGGAGGACGAGCTGCACAAGCGGATCGTCGGGCAGCACGAGGCCATCTCCGCGGTCTCGCGCGCGATCCGCCGCTCCCGGGCGGGCGTGGGCAACCGCAAGAAGCCGATCGGCTCGTTCATCTTCCTGGGGCCCACGGGCGTGGGCAAGACCGAGCTGGCCCGCGCGCTGGCGGAGTTCCTCTTCGAGCACGAGGAGGCCCTGATCCGGATCGACATGTCCGAGTACATGGAGAAGTTCGCCATCTCCCGGCTGGTCGGCGCTCCCCCGGGGTACATCGGCCACGACGAGGGCGGCCAGCTCTCCGAGAAGGTCCGCCGCCGGCCCTACTCGGTGATCCTGTTCGACGAGATCGAGAAGGCCCATCCGGACGTCTTCAACCTCCTGCTCCAGATCCTTGAGGACGGGCGGCTGACCGATTCGCACGGCCGGACGGTGGACTTCAAGAACACGGTCCTCATCATGACCTCCAATGTGGGCACCCGCGACGCCGAGAAGAGCGCCCTGGGGTTCACGCAGGACACCCACACCGCCAACTACGAGGTGATCCGCGACAAGCTGCTGGGCGAGCTGAAGCACACCTTCAACCCGGAGTTCCTCAACCGGGTGGATGAGACGGTGGTCTTCCGGACGCTGCGCCGGGAGGAGATCCGCGAGATCGTGGACATCATGCTCAAGCAGGTCAGCATCCGGCTCCAGGACAAGACGCTGACGCTCGAGCTGACCGACGCCGCCAAGGAGTTCCTGATCGAGAAGGGGTTCAGCCCCTCGTTCGGCGCACGGCCGCTGCGGCGCGCGATCCAGAAGCACGTGGAGGACGCGCTGGCGGAGGAGCTCCTGCGCGGCCGGCTGGCCGACGGCAGCGCCGTCAAGGCCGACGCCGGGCCGGACGGCCTGGTCTTCACCTCCCTGCCGCAGGCCGCGCTGGTCCAGTGAACGGGGGGGCCGCAGGCCCCGCCGGGCCGTTCCGTCCGTGAAACCCGTCCGTCCCCCGGCCCCGGCCGCGCGCGCCGGCGCCGAACCCGTGACCCCGCCGGACCACACGCTCCACGTCTTCAACATGTTCCTGTTCCTGGCCGGGCTGGGGGGGACGTTCTTCCGGATGGCCCGCGACAACGACGACCTGGTGCGCATGGCCCTGGTCCTCGTGGCGGGCGCCGCGCTCCCCCTCGTGCTCGCGGTGGACGGCGCGCAGCTCCCCGTCTCCCTCGCCCTCCCGGCGCTCGGCTGGGCGGCCTCGACCTTCCTCTCCTCGTTCGTGACGGTGAACGCGTCCGAGAGCCTCAAGGAGTTCCTGAAGATCGGCGTCTACCTGCTGCTGTTCATCACGCTCGCGTCCGCGGCCGTGCGCCGTGTCGGCGGCCGGCCGCTCGCGGAGCGCTGGCGGCTCCCGGTGACCCTGGCGGCGCTGGGGACGCTCGCGGGGTTCATCCACGCCTGCCCGGACCTCTCGACCTACCGGTCCTTCCCGCTCTGGTCGCCCCAGCAGGTGGCCTTCAGCCTCCTGACGACCATCCTGTGGTGCGCGGCGCTCACGCTCTGGCTCTCGCGCGGGACGGTGCGCGACAGCGTGCTGCGCGGGTGCACCGCGATGGCGGTCACGGCCTGCGTGATCGGGATCCTCCAGTTCTACCGGATGGATCCCCTGCGTCCGTGGGACCCGCCCCAGCCGTACAACATCTACCTGCGCGGCTGGATCGCCGACACGATCGCGCCCTTCACCTCGGGGGTCTACCAGCAGGAGGCCGGGGGCCTCGTCTTCATCCTGCCCCGCGTCCTGGGCATCTACGGCAACCCCGACTTCTTCGCGCCGTACATCGTCCAGTTCCTCCCGCTCGCGATCGCCGTGGCCGTGCTGAATCCCGCCGCACGGTGGACGGCCGGGGCCCTGGCGGTCTTCCTGACGGTGGCGCTGGGCCTGACCGCGGTCTGGGGGGCCTTTTTCGCGCTCTTCGTCGTGCTGATCTTCTTCATCCCGCTGCTCGGGTGGGTCCAGGGCCTGTTCTCCGAGGAGGAGGCCCGGCGGACCGCGGTGCGGTTCGCGGCGGCCGGCGCCGCCCTGCTGCTCCTCGCCACCTGGCAGCTCCACCGGGCCACCAACAAGAAGCCCGCCATCGAGGAGCGCATCGTCAAGGTCCGGATGGCCGCCGAGATGTGGCGCAACGCCCCCGTGATCGGGGCGGGCGTGAACTCGTACAAGTCGTGGTACCCGGTCGTCCAGCAGCGCGTGCGCATGCAGCACCACTGGCCGTTCGAGAATCTGGGCTCGAGCTTCACGCAGGAGAACCGCACCCACAACGACCTGGCGCAGATGCTGGCCGAGACGGGGACGGTGGGGCTGGGGCTGTTCCTCTGGTTCATGGTCACGATCCTGGCCGGGGCCCTGCGGGTACTGCGGCGGGGCGCCGCGCTGCCGATGCAGGACCGCGCCAACATCTGCGGGCTCATGGGAGGGGTCGCGGTCGTCCTGGTCTACGCCCTGCCCAACTTCCCGTTCCATATCGTCTCCTCCGCCGCCACCTTCTGGGTGATGGCCGGGCTGCTGGCCTCGTACCAC
>CAYNUZ010000117.1:0-7528 GCA_964400385.1 uncultured bacterium
CCTTCACCGCGCCCTCGCCCGCATCAGCGGGGGCGCTTTCCGCTTTTGGGGCGGCCGGGGCCGGCTCCTTGGCGAGCGCGCCGCCGCCGCTGACCTCCATCTCGAGCTTGTACGCGGAGAGCCCCACCACCGCGATCTTGAGCGGCGCGAAGTCGGCCTTCTCGATCTCGTCGGCCAGGCTCGTGGAGTCCCCGACGCAGGTCACGTTCAGCAGCGACCGGCGGCCGACGAGGTACAGCGACTGCACGTCCTTGACCCCGTCGAGCGTGGCGAGCTTGTTGGTCACCTGCTTCAGCTTCCTGTAGTCCACCCCGTCCACGAGCACGTCCAACCCGGTCCCCTTCTTCATCTCGCGCTTCCACTTGGCCAGGATGGAGTCCACGAACTCCGACGCCATCTTCTCGCCGCACATCGTCAGCGCCTTGGCGTACGCGGCCTCATCCGTGATGTCCACCGCCCGGGACGTCAGCGCCGGGTCGGCCGCCACCACCTCGGCGGTGTCCGCGCGCACGGCCCGGGCCGTGATGTTCGCCACGCCCGAGATCAGCCCGCCCATCGCCGCGTTCGTGAAGGACTTGGCCTTCGCCTCGCCGACGACGATGAGGTCCGCCGCCACTTCCAGGCCCGCGGCCGCCGCCGCGGCGGCGTCGCCCTTGAGCGCGGCCTTGATCTTCTCGCCCTCGCGGATCTTGTCCACCTGGTCCTTCTCGACCACCTTGAACAGGTAGTTGTTCAGGAACCGCCGCATCGCGGCGTTCTCCGAGACCGAGGAGAGGGCCTTTTCCGTCCCGTGGGTCTCGGGGAGGATGATCATGACCCGCAGCTTGTCGCGGTTCTTGTTCCACTTGGCCCACTCGTCCTTGTCGTCGTTCGACTCGTCGTACGCGCCCTTTTCGAACGCGCTGTTCGGGGTCGCGGCGAGCTTCTCCATGCGGTTGATCTCGGTCGCCGCCCCGCTGCCCTGCTGGGCCGTGACCACGCCGTCGTAGACCACGACGTCCGTCTTGCCGTCGGCCCCGGTGTCCGCGCGCCAGACGGTGCCCTTCACCGCGCACACGACGCTGGGCGTCTGGGTCTTCATCTCGGAATCCCCGGTCAGCTTCGCCACCGTGAACCACATGCGGCCGGAGGCAACCTTGAAGAGGCTCTTGAGCCCGCCCATCTGGGTGCGCTCGAGGGTCGCCAAGGTGAAGTTCGTGGACGGCCCGAGGCGGATGGCGGTGCCGTTGTCCAGCTTCAGCTCGACCTTGGCGTTCTCCAGCGTGAGCACCGAGTCGCCCTGCGACACGATGCGCCCCAGGGTGAGCACGGAGATCTGGCCGGACTTGGGCTGGAGCCGGGCCATGCCCTTGAGGTAGGTGACCGTCGCGTGCTCCACGGGCGCGGCGGGGCGCGCGGGCGCGGCCGTCCACAGGGCCAGGGCGATCAGCATCAGCATCCGTTTCATGGCGTTCCCTCCGTCTTCAGCGCGGCCTCGATCCGGTACGCGGCCACTTCCTTGATGTCCATGGACGGCTTGACCCGCCCCTCGAGCTGGGCGGCCAGCGTCTGGGCGTTCCCGCCCGCGAGCTCGACGTCGTACACCGCGTCCGTGCCCGCGAAACTGCGCGTCACCACGTTCCGCACCCCGTCCACGGCGCGCAACGCGGCCATCACCTGCTGGAGCACCCCGAAGTCCTTCACGTTCCCGACCGCGAGCTGGACCTCGGCGCCCTCCCAGAGGGCCGGCGCCAGCTTCTCGGACAGTTCGGCCCCGGCCGCCTCCGCCAGCGACGCCAGGCACCGGATGGACGCCCCTTCCTGGGTGATGTCCATGCCCGCGCCCTCGCGTGAATCCGCCAGCACCACCTGCCCGGAGGAGCTCCTGACGGCCTTGAGGCTCAACCGACCCCGGTACGATATCATGCCGTCCATCCCCGCGTCGGCCGCGTCGGCGCCGTCCGCCGCCGCCGCGGCGGGCTTCTGCCCCCCGAGCTGCTTCGCGTTCACCGCGCCGACCAGCGCGATCTCGGCCCCGAACCGCTTCGCGAGGTCCGCAGCCTGCCCGAGGTCCCCGTTCAGGGCCTTGAGCACGTTCTCCTGCGCCCGGATCTCGGCGAGCTGGTCGGCGTCCACCACCTTGTAGCCCTTGTCCAGCAGCGCCTTGGCCAGCCCGATCTCGACTGTCTTGGAGTCGGACGGCTTGCCGTCCACCTTCTCGTCGATCAGGACCATCACCCGCGGGTTGCCGACCTTCTTGGTCTTGATGAGCATGCCCAGCGCGTCGAGGTCCTTGCGGACGTCCCCGAGCTTGACCCGGGCGCGGATGCGGGTGGTATGGACCCCGTCGTTCTCCTTCTCGGAGAGCACGTCCCAGGCCTTGAGGTACCCGCCCGTCTTGCTGAACACCTGGTCCTCGATGAGGCGGGCCTGCGAGATGACCATCTGGCCGGTGACGAGGACGCCCACCGCCTTTTCCACAGCGTTCTTCTGCGCCGCCATGAGCGCCTGGTCCCGCGTATTCAGCGCGTTGCCGGGGATGACGTTGGCCTCGCCTTCGGCCTCGACCGTCACGACCTCCTCACCCGGCTGGTCGGGAGGCCCCCCCTGAACGGCGTTCCGGGGGGGCGCTCCCGCACATCCTGCGATCGCCAGCGCGGCCCAAAGGAGGGCCGCTCCGTGCCGCCTCACTGAAACTTGAGGCCCAGCTCTTTCTCGACGATCTTCTTGTTCAGGCGGACCGTGGCGACGCAGCCGTCGTCATTGGCCCACTCGATCTTCGTCACTTCGGCGCCCTTCACCATGTTGTTCACCGAGGCCGTGATCTTCGAGTTCGTTTCCATGGCCTTCTCGATGGTGATGCCGCCCTCGATCGTCACGCCCTTGATCTTGGCGACGAGCTGGTACTGCGCGTCCACGACGGCCGCGTTGCGGGACGTCGCCTTGCGCTGCGTCGAGGTGGGCAGGTTCGGGTCGGCCGCGCCGATCCCCATGGCCTCGATGTAGTCGCCGTCGTTCTTGGGAGCCTCGATCGTCTGCTTCAGTTCGCCGTTCTTGAGCGCGGCGGAGCCCCCGCCGCATCCGGCGGCCGCCATCAGCACCGCCCCGGTCAGGGCCAGCCAGTTCATGCGTTTCATGGGTGATCCTCCTTCAGGCATCAGGTCCACAGTCGTGTTGTCGATGTTACAGGAAACCCCGTCGCACGGCCGTTCGCGTTGCGGACGGCCCGGATCGCGCCATCATCGGCCGGGGGGCGGGGGGGGACCGTGATGCCGGTCACACCCCCGCGGGGCTGACTGGCTAAGCGTTTCGCGTCACCCACATCGTCTCGTCCCGCTTGGGGCCCACCGAGACGATCGAGATCGGCACGCCGGCCAGCTCCTGGAGGGCCTCCAGGTAGGCCCGGGCCTTCGCCGGGAGGTCCCCCCAGGCGCGGCAGCCCGTGGTCGGCGCCTGCCAGCCCGGGAAGTTCTTGTAGACCGGCTCGCAGGCCTCGATGACCTCCGTGCGGTTGGGCATGTCGGACAGGACCGTCCCCTGGTACCGGTACCCCGTGCAGACCGGGATGGTTTCGAGGTGGTCCAGGACGTCCAGCTTCGTCACCGCCAGCTCCGTGAGCCCGTTCACCGAGGCGGACCGCCGGACGGCCACCGCGTCGAACCAGCCCACCCGGCGCGGCCGGCCGGTGGTCGCCCCGTACTCGCGCCCGCGGATGCGCAGGCGCTCCTCCTCCTCCGGCGGCAGGGCGCTGGGCAGCGGCCCGGCCCCCACCCGCGTGGTGTAGGCCTTGGCCACCCCGATCACGTCCCGGATCGCCGTGGGCGGCACCCCCGTGCCGGAACAGGCGCCGCCCGCGGTGGGGTGGGACGCCGTCACGAACGGGTAGGTGCCGAAATCCACGTCCAGCAGGGTGCCCTGCGCGCCCTCCAGCAGGATGCGCTTGTTCGCCCGCACCGCGTCGCGCATGAGGACCACGGTGTCGGTGATGAGGCCCTTCAGCCGCGGCAGGTACGCCCGGTACGGGTCCACGATCTCGGCCTCGGCCACCTCCGGCACCTGGTAGTACTCGCGGAAGAAGGCGTTCTTCTCGGTGAGGTTGTGCCGCACCTTGCGGAGGAACGCGGGCTCGTCGAGGAGGTCGCCCATCTTGATCCCCACCCGGCCGTACTTGTCCGTGTACGTCGGCCCGATCCCCTGGTGGGTGGTCCCGATCTTGGTCGCGCCCCGCTTGGACTCCCGCGCCTCGTCCATGCGCTTGTGGTACGCCAGCGTCACGTGGGCCAGGTCGCTGATGAACAGCCGGCCCGACACCTTGACGCCCCGCTTCTCGAAGTGGTCGATCTCGTCGAGCAGCCGGGCGGGATCCACGACCACGCCGTTGCCGATGACGTTGACCTTCCCCTCGTACAGGATGCCCGAGGGGACCAGGTGGAGGACGTACTGCTCGTTCCCCACGTGGACGGTGTGGCCGGCGTTGCTGCCGCCCTGGTACCGCACGACCACGTCGGCCTGCGCGGCCAGCAGGTCGATGATCTTGCCCTTGCCCTCGTCGCCCCACTGGGCGCCGACCACCACGGTGCAGCTCATATGGTTACGACTCTAACATCCATGAGCTCGTCGAGGTGCGCGAGCTCCGCCAGCACCTTCGGGGCCACCGGGTTGTCCACGCTGAAGATCGAGACCGCCCGGCGGCCGATGGCGATCCGGCCCAGGTGCAGCCCGGCGATGTTGATCTTCGCCCGCCCCAGGATCGTGCCCACCTTGCCCACGATGCCCGGCCGGTCCACGTTGGCAAAGGTGATCATCACCCCTTCCGGGACGATGTCCAGGTGCAGGCCGTCGATCGCCACCACGTGCGGCTCGTCCTTGCCGATCACCGTGCCCTCCATGGACCGCCGCTCGCGCTCCGTCACCAGGGTCATGCGCACCAGCGACGAGAATTCCCGCGCCTCGCTCGATTTCGACTCGGTGACCTCGATCCCCCGCTCCTTGGCCAGGGCCAGGGCGTTGACCGTGTTGACCCGCTCGTTGAGCGCGATCGAGAGCGCCCCCTTGACCGCGACGGCGGTCAGCATCGCCGGGTTGCGCTTGGCGATCTGGCCGCTCACCTCCACCACGATCTGGCGGGGGGCCCCGTCGGTGATCTGGATGAGGAAACGGCCCATGCGCTCCGCCAGCCCCAGGTACGGCCCCAGCTCGCTCAGCGCCTCGGGCGCGGTGGCCGGGGCGTTCACCGCGTTGCGGACCAGCCCGCTCACCAGGAAGTCGCGGATCTGCTCGGCGATCACCACCGACACGTTGACCTGGGCCTCGTGGGTCGAGGCCCCCAGGTGGGGGGTCACCACCACCTGGTCCAGCCGCAGCAGCGGGTTGGTCGCGGCCGGCGGCTCGCTCTCGAACACGTCGATCGCCGCCCCCCCCAGGTGGCCGGACTCGATGGCCTTCGCCAGGGCGGCCTCGTCCACGAGCCCGCCACGCGCGCAGTTCACGAGGATCGCCCCCTTGCGCATCTTCTGGAGCGTCGCCGCGTTCACGAGGTGGCGCGTGGCGGCCATCAGCGGGGCGTGCAGGGTCAGGACGTCCGCCCGCGGGAAGATCGCGGGCAGCGCCACCAGCTCGACCCCCAGCTCGGCGGCCCGCTCCGCGTTCATCAGCGGGTCTGCGCACACGACGGTCATCCCGAACGACTTCGCGCGCTTCGCGACCTCGATCCCGATCCGGCCCATCCCGACGATCCCGAGGACCTTGCCGAAGAGCTCGTGCCCCACGAACTTCGCGCGCTTCCACTCCGCGGCCCGCAGCGACGCGTGCGCGCGCGGGACGTTGCGGGAGGCGGCCAGGATCATGGCCAGCGTGTGCTCCGCCGCCGCGATCGTGTTCCCCTCCGGCGCGTTCATGACCAGGATCCCGGCCCGGGTCGCCGCGGCGACATCCACGTTGTCCACCCCGACCCCCGCCCGGCCGATCACCTTGAGCCGCCCGTTGCCGGGGAGCACGTCGGCCGTCACCCGGGTCTCGCTGCGGATCACCAGCGCGTCCGCGTCGGCCAGGGCCCGCTTGAGCTCGGCGCCCGCCAGCCCGGTCCGCACCTCGACCCGGAACCCCGGCAGCGCCCGCAGGAGCGTCAGGCCCTGGTCGGCGACGGGGTCGGCCACCAGGACCTTGAACGCGGCGGGGGCCGCCGGCTTCCGCGGCGCGGGGGGGCGGGCCTTAGCCACCGGACGCCTTCCCGGCCTTGAGGAGCGAGGCCTGGGCGGCAGCCACCCCCGCGCCCAGCGTGACCGGCCGGCCCATCCCGGTCAGGACCATCTCCAGCGCCCCGATCATCGCGAGCACGTCGAGGTCGTCCACGTAGCCGACGTGGCCCAGCCGGAACATCCGCCCCTTGAGCTTCCCCTGCCCGCCGACGATGGAGATCCCGTACTCGTCGCGCAGGCGCTTCACCACCTGCGCGGGATCCGGCCCGTCCGTGCAGTCCACGGCGGTCAGGACGTTCGAGAACCCCTTCGACGGGAGGAGCTTGAGCCCGAGGGCCAGCACCGCCGCCCGGGTCGCGTCGCCCAGCCGCTTGCCGCGCGCCCAGACGTTCGCGAGCCCCTCGGCCTCGATGGCGCGGACGGCCTCCCGCAACTGGAGCAGGAGCGAGACCGGGGGCGTGAACGGGGTGTCCGGCAGCGCATCCGCTTCCAGCGCCTTCAGCGCCTTCTCGAACGAGAAGTAGAACTTGGGGTGCCGGCTGTCGGGCAGCCGCTTGCGCGCCTTGTCCGACAGGGCGACGAGCGCCAGGCCGGGCGGGACCATCAGCCCCTTCTGCGACCCGACGACGAGGGCGTCCACGCCCCAGGCGTCGGTGTGGAACGGCAGGGCCCCCACGCCGCTGATGCCGTCCACCACCAGGAGCGAATCCGTCGCGCCGACGAGCTTGCCGATCGCCTCGATATCGTTCTCGATGCCGGTCGAGGTCTCGCTGAACACGGTGAACACCGCGCGGTAGTGGTCGTGCCGGCGCATCTTGGCCGCCAGCTCACGCGGGTCCACCGGCTCCCCCCATGTGGTCTCGAGCCGGTGCACCGTCAGGCCGTACGCCTCCCCGATCTCGGCCCACCGCTGGCTGAAGTTCCCGCAGACCGTGACGAGGACCTCGTCCCCGGGCGACGTGAGGTTCGCGACGCACGCCTCCATGCCGCCGGTGCCCGAGGCCGCGAGCGGCAGGACCGGGTGCGTGGTGTCGAGGACGCGTTTGGCGCCGGCGAGCGCCTCCTGCAGCGCCGTGCGGAACTCCCTGGTGCGGTGGTGCGGCTGGGGCATGCCCGCGGCGGCGAGCACGGCCGGCGGGATTTCCACCGGACCGGGCGACATGATGCGGCGCTTGAGCGGGGGCATGGCGGCGTTCAGGATACCATCGCCTCGCCGACCAGCGCCAGCGATCCGGTGACGAGGATGAGGCCGCCGGGTGCGGCGAAGTCCGCGCGTGCGGCGGCGAGCGCCGACCGGACATCGGGCGTCTCCACCGCCGTCCCGCCCGCCGCGCGGACCAGGGCCGCGAGCT
>CAYNUZ010000118.1:0-7519 GCA_964400385.1 uncultured bacterium
GGGATGGGCCAGCGTGCCGCGCGCCCACGCCAGCGGGCCGAGCTGCGGGGCGATCACCAGCTCGGGCGAGCCCAGGGCGCCGGGCCGGATCCCGAGGATGGACGCAAAGTAGTGGAAGAGCGGGTGGGCGCCCCAGGCATGGCAGTCCGACCGGCTGGGCTCGGGATGCTCGAGCGTGGTCTTGAACCCCAGCGCCGGCAGGTCGAACCAGAGCTGCATCCGGTCCAGCATCGCGTCCATCCGCCCGAGCCCGCGGAAGGTCTCGAACAGGTAGTGCGAGAAGTAGATCGTGGTCCGCTCGAGCGCGGGGTCCGTCAGCAGCCCGTACGCGATCCGGCGGCGCATGGCATCCGGCACCTGCCGGCTCAGCAGCGCCAGGCACTGTGCGTGCTCGGAGAACCTCCGCCGCCCCAGGTCGTCCGCCAGCAGGCCGCGGCGGGGATCCCAGAACGCCTGCGCGGCGGCCCGGCCCGTCTCGGCGGCCATCCGGTACGCGCGCACCGACAGCTCCCGCTCCCCCAGCCAGCCCTCCAGCTCCGCGACGTGGGTCATCACCAGCGCGAACTGCCAGTTGATGACCCCGCTCACGCCCCGGTCGCCGTCGGGCGGGATGCCGTCCCGCCACGCAGGCACCCAGTCCATGTAGTTCCAGCCGTTGGGCGCCTCGACCAGCCCCGCGCGGTTGCGGCACGCGGCGAAGGCGTCCTGCACCGCGCGCACGCCCGGCATGAGCGAGGCCACGAAGGCCCGGTCGCCGCGCCACCGGGCGAAGTCGTAGACCATGCCGATCCACCACAGGGAGAACGGGGGGATCACCTGCTGGATCCGGCTGGGATACCGGGACTGCGTGAAGCCGGACGGCAGGCGCGACTGGTCGAACAGCCGCAGCGCCTTGCGCGGCAGCCGGTCGTCCGGGGTGGCCATGTACGTCGCGAGGACCTCCAGCCGGGTGTCCCCCACGTACATGAGCTGCTCGTAGTACGGGCAGTCCATGTAGGTCTCGTGGGAGCACATCTGGAGGGCGCGCACCATCACGGGAACCGGGGCCGCGAGGCGTGGATCGCTCGCCGCGAACCGGCTCTCCCATTCCAGCGGGTACCGGGTCTCGCGGAGCCGGAACCCCTCGATCACCAGCGGACTCGCGCCAGTCTCCACGGCCAGCTCCACGTACCGCCCGGCCTGCCACCAGAGCGTCTCGAACGTGCGGTTCCGGCCGCCGTCCGGCCGGAAGACGTCGCCCACCCCCTCGAACCGCTTGCCCTCGATCTCGTTCCGGTTGCCTTTCTCCCCATGCCGCGACCAGGCGTGCGGCTGGACGTCGCCGGCGTAGAGTCCTTCCTCCCATTGGACGCGGACCACCGCGCCGCGGCCCCCGGAGACGGTCAGCTCCGGATACGCGCAGACATAGTCCTCGAGGTCCACGACGACCCGCCGGCGGGTATGCGCCGGGACGGTCACCCGGCCCTCGCCGGCCACGAGCCGCTGCCAGCCGCCCGCCTCGGCAGCCAGGTGCGCGGCGCCGCGCACCACCACGCTGCGGGTCGCCAGCGACCGGATCGCCTCGACGTGCCGCACCCGGCCGCTGGTCCGGACGGCCGCGAGCTGGGCCGGCAGCGTGGCGGGCCGGAGCATGTGGTTACGCTCGATCTCGTTCTTGAGCGCGCCATTCACGCCCGGCGGCCCCGCAACCACCGGCGTCCACCCCGCGTCGGACCCGCGCTCAAACCCCCAGTCGAACGAGGCGCCGCGGACGTCCAGATTCCACCCGGTGCCCCACGCATCCTCCGACGACCGGAACCCGTACCCGCCGAGCCGCTTCGCGGTCCACGGGGCGGACCCCGTCCCGAGCAGGGCCTGCGCCGGCCCATCCGCCGCCAGGAGGAAGCCCGGGTGGGTGGTGAGCTGGGCGTACGCCGCCTTCGCCCCGAGGCTCCAGACCCGCGCGACCAGCACGTGCCGCCCCGCCGGCAGCGCCAGGTCGTAGGTCTCGTAGTACCAGTTCGCCGGATCGCCGCGCTCGCTGCCCCGGCCCATGCGCACGCCGTCGAGGAAGAGCTCGTACCGCTCGTCGGCCGTGACATGGATCCGGGTCCGCAGCGGCCGCCGGAGGGTGACGGCCAGCCGGTAGGCGCTGACGAACGGCGGGTCGCCCGCCCCGGCGCACGCCACCCACTTCGCCGGCCATTCCCCGCGCTCCCCCCAGTTCTTCCCGGCATCCCGGCCGGTGAACGGGTCGCCCGCCAGGAGGATCCGGCGGGCCGTGCCGGCCACTAGTCGAGCCCCCCCTCGGCGAGGCCCGCGGGCAGCGGCGCCGGCCGCTCGCAGGTGCTCTCGAGGGTCACGTGCCGCCCCTCGCGCGAGGCGTCGTGGATCGCGTGAATGATGTCCAGCACGTGGTACGCCAGCTCGCCGGATGCCCGGTGCGGCCGCCCGGTCTGGAGGCCGCGCGCGATCTCGCCGACGCCCAGCCCGCGGCTGTTCTCCGCGTACGGCCGGGTCACGGCCACCTCGTTCCAGTCCCACGACCCGGCCTTGGCCACCTTGACCGGCCCGCCGAAGGTGTTGGGATCGGGAACCGCCAGCGAGCCCTCGCTCCCGTAGACCTGGATGTTCGGCAGCGTGTGCGCCCAGACGTCGAAGGAGGTGATGAGGGTGGCCACCGCGCCCGAGGCGAAGTCCAGCACGCCCACCAGGTGCGTGGGCGTCTCGACGGTGATCGTCCCGCCCTTCTTCGGCTCGCTCGTGATCGTCCGCACGGGAAACGAGATCCGCGTGGAGCCGGTCACCCGGCGGACCGGCCCGAGCAGGCTCACCAGCGCGGTCAGGTAGTACGGGCCCATGTCGAACATCGGCCCGCCGCCGGGCTTGTAGAAGAACTCGGGATTCGGGTGCCAGGACTCGTGTCCGTGCCCCATCATGAACGCCGTCGCGGCCACGGGCGTGCCGATCCGGCCCTCGTCGATGAGCTGGCGGCAGGTCTGGAGCCCGGCCCCCAGGAAGGTGTCCGGCGCGCCGCCCACCCGCAGCTGCTTCTCGCGCGCCAGCGCCAGCATCGCCTTCGCGTCCGCCCGCTGCGCGGCCAGGGGCTTCTCGTTGTAGACGGACTTGCCGGCCCGGAGCGCGGCCAGCCCGACCTCGGCGTGGGCCAGCGGGATCGTCAGGTTGATGACGATCCGGATCGCGGGGTCCGCCAGGAGGCCGTCCACCGTCATCGCGCGCACCCCGAACTCCTTCGCCCTGGCCTCGGCCGCGGGCTGGTGCACGTCGGCACAGGCGACGATCTCGTAGGCCTGCATCCGCTTCGCCACGTTGAAGTACGTCCCGCTGATGTTGCCGCACCCCACGATCCCGACCTTCACCTTCTCCGCCATCTTCAGGTCCTCCCCGTGAATTGCGGCAGCCAGCGCCGCTCCGCCCGGAACATCTCGTCCACCATCCGCCGGATCTGCGGCAGGGTCATCAGCGCCCCGGTCAGGGGGTCCAGCGCGACCGCCTGCCCCGCGGCCGCGCGGTCCCCGGTCAGCGCCGCCTTCACGGCGAGCTCCTGCACGTTGATGTTCGTCCGGTTGACCGCCGCGCACTGCGGCGGCAGGTCGCCGAACACCGTCGGCTGCACGCCGTTGCGGTCCACCAGGCACGCCACCTCGACGCAGCAGGTCCGGGGCAGGTTCGTGACCAGGTGCGCGTCGGCCTGCCCGGGCAGCGTCCCGGGCGGGCCCCAGTTCGGGACGTTGCCGTAGATCACGTACTTCGTCCCGGTTTCCATGCCGTGGATGATGCGCGCGCCGTACTCCTCGGACAGCTTGAGCGGCGCCTCCACCATGTCGCGCAGGTACCCCTGGTGCTTCGCCTGCCGGTACGAGCAGCAGATCTGGTAGTAGTCCCACCGCTTCCGCAGGTACGCCTTGACCAGGGCCGGGTTCTTCCGGAACCACGGCACGTACTCGCTGCCGTGGTGGGACGACTCGGTGTGGAAGTACCCGAAGGTGCGCATGATCTCGGTGCGGACCCGCTCGTGGTAGTACACGTTGTCGTCGGCCTGGTGGTCGAGCCCGCGCTGGACGTAGGTCGCCTTCGGCCCCTTCCCGGAGGCGCCCGACGGCGAGGGGTTCCCCCGGTCCATGACCTCACGCAGCCGCGGATACACATCCTTCCCGCCGACGCGGTACTCGGTGATCCACGCCTGGTGGTTGATGCCGCCGCACCGGAACGTGACGTCCTCGTAGGGCACCTTCAGCCGGTCCGAGAGCATCCACGTCGTGCCCTGCACGCTGTGGCAGAGCCCGACCGTCCTGATTCCCAGGAGGCTCGTGGCCCAGCAGTTCATCGCCATCGGGTTCGCGTACTGGATCATCAGCGCCCCGGGGCACACCGCGCGCATGTCCTTTGCGATCGCGGCCAGCGCGCCGATCGAGCGCAGCCCGCGGAACACCCCGCCGGGCCCCAGCGTGTCGCCCACGCACTGGTCGAGCCCGTACTTCCGCGGGATGTTCACGTCGTGCGCGTAGGCCTCGACGCCGCCGACCTGGAAGGCCACGATCACGTAGTCCGCGCCCGCCAGCGCCCGCCGCCGGTCGGTCCCGGACTCCAGCCGCGTCGGCAACGCGTTCTTCGCGATGACCCGCTCGATGTTGGCCCGGGTGGCCGCCAGGGTCCGGGGATTGATGTCGAACAGGTGGATCGTGGACTCGCGCAGCGCCGGGAACGACAGGATGTCGATGCACAGGCGGGTCGGGAAGACGTAGCCGCCCGCGCCAACGACGACGATTTTCGGCATGGTGGAAGTAGTGTAGGGCTTCAGGCCGGGCCGAACAAATGGGCGGCATTGGCCGAGGTGATGCGGCCCACCTCCTCCGGGGTCACCCCCCACGCCGCCGCCACGGTGGCCGCGGCATGCGCCACCAGGGCCGGTTCATTGCGCCGGCCCCGGGACGGCTGGGGGGCCAGGTACGGGGCGTCGGTCTCCAGCAGGACCTTCTCCCGGTCCACCCGGGCCAGGATGTCCCGCAGCGACTGGTTCCTCGGGTAGGTGCAGGTCCCCCCGAACCCCACGTGCCAGCCCGCCTTCGTCACCGCCCGGACCAGCAGCTCGTCGTCCTCAATACAATGGAACACCCCGCGTGCCGGCGCCTCCTCGGCCTCGAGCAGCTTCAGGACCTCCCATCCCGCCTTGCGGGTGTGCATCACCAGCGGGAGCCGGTGCCGCTTCGCCAGCCGGATCTGGGCGATGAAGACCGGGAGCTGGACTTCCAGCGCCGGGACCGGGTGGTGGGCGTCCAGCCCGCACTCGCCCACCGCGGCCGGCCGCCCCTCGACGATGAGGCGTTCCAGCTCCGCCTCCCAGCCCGGCGGCACGCGACCCGCCTCCTCAGGATGCACGCCGACCGCGGCGAGAAGGCGCGGATCGGCACGGGCCTGGGCGATCGCGCGGGCCCCGGTGGCGGCGTTGACGGAGACGGAGAGGATGCGGTCCACGCCCGCCGCCGTGGCCCGGTCAAGGACGGCGGCGAGATCGCCGTCGAAGGCCGGATCGGTCAGGTGGCAGTGCGTGTCGAACAGCGGCAAGGTCAGGGCTTCTTCTTGGTGTCAATCCTCGGAAACAGCGGGTCGCCCAGGACCAGGTGGAATTCCGCCTGAAGCGGTGCCCTGCGGTCCGCCGACAGCCCGAGCTGCGCGCGCAGCCGCGCGGCGGTGCCAGGCAGGAAGGCAAGCAGCGGCCACGACGCCGCCTCGAGCAGCTCCAGCACGTGGCCGAGCGTCGCGGCCTGCTCCGCGGGGGGCTGCTTCCACGGCGCCTGCTGGTCGATGAACAGGTTGCCGTGCTTGATCAGTGCCCAGGCGTCCGTGATCGCGTCCTGGAACTGGGGAACCGCCAGGGCCTCGTCCCCGATCACCACGAACGCGGCCTGGACGAACGAGAGGGACTCGGCCGCCGCCAGGGCCTCGATGGCCGCGACCCGGCCCGGCCAGAGCTCCGCGATCCGGTCCTTCCACGGCGACCCGCCCGACGGACGCGGGACCTTTCCCCCGAAGTACTTGAAGGCCATCGAAATCGTCCGGTGCGCCAGGTTACCGAAGACGTTCGCCAGATCGGTGTTGTACCGCTCGATGAACCGGCGCTCGGAGAAGTCGCCGTCGGCGCCGTACGCGATCTCCGCCAGCAGGAAATGCCGGACCGCGTCGAGGCCGTACTTGGCGGCCAGGGCCCGCGGGTCGACGACATTGCCCAGTGACTTGGACATCTTCTGGCCCTCGACCGTCCACCATCCCTGCACGACGATCTTGCGCGGGAGCGGCAGCCCGGCGGCCCTGAGCATGGCGGGCCAGAGCAGGCAGTGGAAACGGATGATCTCCTTGCCCATGACGTGCAGGTCCGCCGGCCAGAAGCCCCAGCGGCGCCCGGTGCGGTCGGGATAGCCCAGCGCGGTCAGGTAGTTGATGAGCGCGTCGAACCAGACGTACATGACGTGCGCGGGGTCCCCCGGGACGGGGAAGCCCCAGGCGATCTTGGTGCGCGAGACCGACGCGTCGCGCAGCCCCTCCTTGAGGATGCCCCGGACCTCGTTGAACCGGGACTCCGGGACGATGAACCGCCGGTCCGGGTTCTTCGCCGCCTCGGCCTCGAAGAACGCGTCGAGCACCTGCTGGTATCCGGCCAGGTGGAAGAAGTAGGTCTCCTCGCTCAATTTCTCCACCGGCAGCCCGTGGACCGGGCAGTTCCCGTCCACCAGCTCCCCCTCCGCATAGTTCGCCTCGCACCGGGAGCAGTAGAGGGCCTCGTAGACCCCCTTGGAAAGGTTCGGCTTGCCGTCGGGCGCGTTCCCGGCGGCCACGGCCTGCCAGAACGCCTCGCACGCCCGCGCGTGGCGCTCCTCCGTCGTCCGGATGAAGTCGTCGTACGCGATCCCGTAGTCGTCGAAGAAGGAGCGGTCGTCCGCCGCGATCCGGTCGCACCACGCCTGCGGCGACACCCCCGCCTCCTTCGCCACCTTCTCGATATTCCCGCCGTGCTCGTCCACCCCGGTCAGGAAGAAGACCTCGTCCCCGCGCAGCCGGCGCCAGCGGGCCAACACGTCGCATGCGATCGAGGTGTACGCGTGCCCCATGTGGACGGGGGCGTTCACGTAGTAGATGGGGGTCGTCACCATGAACCTGGCGCCGGCGCGCTCCTGCGCGTTAGACACGGGACGGCTCCCGCAAAGCCAGCCCCTCGGCTCGCTCCGCTCGCTCGGGACGCAAAGCCAGCGCCAGGTCCGCCCCCAGCGCGTCCACCAGCGTCTTCTCCATGTACGCCCGCCGCCGCCACCGTGCCCGGCCCACGGCGTCCAGCGCCTCGATCCAGCGGTCGGCCTCCTGCGGCCGCGTGCGCAGCCGCGCCCCGCACGCGCGCTCCAGCCCGTCGAGCAGCGGGGCCAGCCCCGCCTCGCGCTCCTCCTTGCGGTTGAACGACGTCGCGAGCTCGTTCAGGCCGCCCAGGTCGAATCGGGCCGCGAGCGCCAGGACCTTCTCCGCCACCTCC
>CAYNUZ010000119.1:0-7518 GCA_964400385.1 uncultured bacterium
CGGGCGGTGCTCTGGCGGCGCAACGCCGAACACGCCCGCGTGGCGGCGGCCACGGCGGTGGCCCTGCGCCGGGCCGGGCTGCGGGAGCGGGACATCGGGATCATCGCCCCGTACAACGCCCAGGTCTCCCTGATCCACCACGAGCTGCGGCGGGCCGGCCAGCCGCGGATCCGGGTCTCGACCGTCCACGCCTTCCAGGGGCAGGAGAGCCGGGCGGTGGTCGTGGACCTCACCGACAACAACCTGCCGCCCAGCCCGCTGACGGCGGACCCCCGCCTGGTCAACGTGGCCCTCTCGCGCGCGCAGGAGCAGCTCGTGGTGATCGGCCATGAGGGGTATATCCGTGACCCGCGCTTCTTCACGGAGGCGGAGCGGGCGATGTTCCGCCAGCTCCTGGACGGCGCCACCCCGGCCGGGGAGGCGGAGGACGGGCACGGGTAGGGGGGCAGGATCGCGCATGTTTTTGACCGGGCAGGATATCGCGCCGGGCGGCCCGGGCATGGTCGAATGGACCCATGGAACACCTGACGGCCGGCACCACCGCGCGCGCGGCGGCGTACGCCCGCGACGGGTTCGTCATCGAGCGGGGCCTGTTCTCCCGCGCGGAGGCGGAAGCCGTGACCGGGCACTTCATGGCCATGCACGCCCGCGGCGGCGTGCCCGGCCGGTACGAGTCCAAGCCGGCCGGGTTCAACGACGGCTTCCACTACGACTTCAGCCAGGGCGATCCGCTCGCGGTCTTTCCCCGCGTCATGTGGCCCCACGGGTTCATGCCGGAGATCCGGCCCACGGTGCTGGACGGCCGGATCTTCGACGTGCTGGAGGAGGTCCTGGGGGAGGAGGTCCTCAACTCGTCGAGCATGTTCTACTTCAAGCCGCCCCGGGCCCGGGGCCAGGCCCTGCACCAGGACAACTTCTACATCCGGGTGAAGCCCGGAACCTGCGCGGCGGCGTGGATCGCGTGCGACCGGTGCGACGCGGCCAACGGCGCGCTGCAGGTCGTGCCCGGCTCCCACCGGCTGCCGATCTACTGCCCGGAGGCCGCGGATCCGGCGAACTACTTCGCCAAGGAGCTGGTGCGGCCGCCGGCCGGGATGGAGCCGGTGCTGTGCGGGATGGAGCCGGGCGACGTGCTCTTCTTCCACGGCAACCTGATCCACGGGTCGGAGCCCAACCGGACGCCGGACCGGTTCCGCCGCTCGCTGGTCCTGCACTACATCCCCGTCTCGACCGTCGAGGTGGCGCGGTACGACGAACCGCTCCTCGACCGCCACGGGCGGGAGTACCGGCGGGCCGCGGCGGCGGACGGGGGGCCGTGCGGCACGCCGTACGCGGTGGTCCACTAGGCCAGCCAAGGGCTGGCCTGGCGCAGCGGATGGTGATTCATCAACCATCGTCGCCGCCGTCGGCGGCGCTTGCGCAAGGGGTAGATTCCGGGGTTTCATGACGGGCGATTCCAGACAGCGAACAGGAGGAGCAGGATGGCAACGGCAACGGTAGAGCGGAGCGCGCGCGGGGCGGAATTCGACCGGCTGGGATTCTACGTCGGCCGGGGGATGCTGGACCGTCGGGAAATCGACGAGATCAACGACGCCTTCATGACGATGCACCACCAGGGCGGCGTCCCCGGGCACTACGAGCCCAAGCCGCAGGGGCACAACGACGGCTTCCACCACACGTTCGAGAAGGGCGACCCGCTGGCCCACTATCCGCGCGTGATGCAGCCGCACCGGTTCATGCCCGTGGCGATGCGGTACCTGCTGGACCCGCGGCTGCTGGACACGCTCAAGGACATCGCCGGCGAGGAGATGCTGGCGGCGCAGTCCATGTTCTATTTCAAGCCCGCGGGCGCGCGCGGCCAGGCGTGGCACCAGGACAACTTCTACCTCCAGGTGGCGCCCGGGACGTGCCTCGCGGCGTGGATCGCGTGCGACCGGTGCGACGAGGAGAACGGGGCGCTCAACATCGTGGTGCGGACCCACACGATGGACGTCGTGTGCCCGACCAAGTCCGCCGACCCGGGGATCTCGTTCACGAAGGAGCTGGTCACGATCGACCAGATCCTCCAGACCCGGGGCAGCACCTACGGCCAGAATGCGGCGCCGGTCCCGGCCTCGGTCGAGGTGGCCAAGCCGGTCCTGGAGCCGGGCGACGTGCTGTTCTTCAACGGCAGCGTGGTCCACGGCTCGGGCCCGAACACCTCGAAGACCCGGTTCCGCCGGTCGCTGATCAACCACTACATGGGGGAGTCGGGGCTGGAGATTTCCGGCGGGTACCACCCGCTGCTGAACCGCCGGGGCGAGGTCGTGAGCCGGGGCGTGACCCAGGGCGGCGGCGTCTGCGGCACGGAGTTCACCGAGAACCACTGAAGGGCCTTGCCGCAGAAGTTCCTTCGTTTCCCCTCTCCCCGATGGGGAGAGGGGCGGCTCTGGGGGTGAGGGGAGGCTACGGCTTCCGCGCCAGCACGACCAGGGAGAGCCCGGCCGGCAGCGGCATGAACCGCAGGACCGCCCACTCCGACCGGAAGACCGCCAGGAACAGCGCGTTGAGCCAGCCGGGCAGGTCGAGGTTGAAGTCGGACGTGGCGCCGGTCGGCCGGGTGACCCGGTCCCGCAGCCAGCGGATCGGCACGATCAGCGGCAGCAGCCAGGTGTTGAAGTGGGTCACCCGCTCGACCACGAGCCCCGCCGCGGCCAGCTTGGCCGTGAGGTCCCGCCGGCCGTACCGGCGCTGGTGGTGCAGGCTCTCGTCGTGCACGCTCCAGAGCGCCTGGTAGGCCGGCACCGTCAGGAAGACCGCGCCCCCGGGCCGCAGCACCCGCCGGATCTCCCGCAGCATCCCCGCGTCGTCGGCGATGTGCTCCAGCACGTCCGTCCCGGTGACGAGGTCGAAACGGGCGTCCTCGAACGGCAGCCGGTCGAGGTCCGCCTGGTGGACCACGCCGTCGAGCCCGCGGCCGCGGCAGTAGGCCACCGCCGACTCGGCGATGTCGCACCCGGCGGCCCGGCCCAGCGCCCGGAACGCCATGAGGTTGGCCCCGGTCCCGCACCCCATGTCCAGCAGGTCCAGCGGCGCCGCGGGGCGCAGCCACCGGCGCAGCAGCCGCAGGACCAGCCACCGGCGGCCCACGAACCACCAGTACCGCTGCTCGATCCGGTGCATCAGGTCGTATTCGGCGCTCTCCACGGGCCTATTGTGGCATGGCCGGCCGGGACCGGCGGTAGAATGGACCCGGCATGACGCCCCCGCTGGTCCCCTCCGCCCCGCCGGCGTGGCTGACGCTGTTCGCGGGATTCGGGTGGCGGGACCTGGCGGACCTGCTGGTCGTCTGGCTCCTGGTCACCGGCCTGCTGCGCATCGTCCGCGACACCCGCGCCTTCCAGATGCTGCGCGGGCTGGGCATCCTGCTGCTGGCCGCCGCGGTCACCCGCTACCTGTCGCTGCCCACCGCGACCTGGCTGCTCCAGAGCCTGCTGGTCGTCTTCGCCATCGGGCTGGTGATCGTGCTCCAGCCGGAGCTGCGGCGGGTGATCACGACGCTCGGGGAACAGCCGTTCCTCAAGGCCATCTTCCCCCACGCGTCGGGCCAGGTCCGGGAGATCGTGGAGGGCACCCGGTTCCTGAGCGAGAACGGGTGGGGCGGGCTGATCATCCTGGAGCGCGAGACCAGCCTGGCCGGGTTCGGGGAGTCGGGGGTGCGGATCGACGCGGACATCAAGGCCGAGCTGCTCGGCACCATCTTCACGCCCGGCTCGCCCCTGCATGACGGGGCCTCGATCATCCGCTCGGGCCGCGTCTTCGCCGCGGGGTGCACGCTGCCCCTGTCCGAGGTGAAGTCGCAGGTCACGGCGCTGGGGATGCGGCACCGTGCGGCCATCGGGATCACCGAGGAGACCGACGCGGTCGCCATCGTGGTGTCCGAGGAGTCCCGCCAGATCGCGCTGGCCATGCGGGGCCAGCTCACCCCGCCGCTGGACGTGGCCACGCTCGAGGATATGCTGATCCTGCACGGCCGCGGGAGCGGCGTCTGATGGCCACCCTGCGGCGGGTCGTCCTGGGCGACTGGCAGCTCAAGCTGCTGGGGCTGCTGATCGCGGCGGGGCTCTGGGTGTACGTGCACGGGGAGCAGGGCATCCAGCTCACGTTCACCGTCCCGCTCGAGCTGCGGAACACCCCGCGGGGCGAGCAGTACGCGCGCCAGCCGCCCGCGTCGGTGGACGTAACGCTGGAGGCCCGCCGCGAGCAGCTCTCCAAGCTCGCCCCCGGGTCGGTCCGGGCCGTGGTGGACCTCACGCGGGCCAAGGGGCGCCGGGTCGAGCTGGCCCTGACGGCCGACCACATCCTGCGGCCGGACGGCGTCCGGGTGCTCAGCATCACCCCCAGCCAGCTCGTCCTCGAGTTCGAGCCCGCACGGTCCGGCCGGTGAGGCCGGGCCCGGTGCGGGACAGGCCGGCGGCCCGGGCGCCGGCGGGAGGCATCCGATGAAGAATCTGCTCATCCTGGCCGCCCTGGCCGCGGGGTCGTACGGGATCTACCGGTACCTGAACACCATCACGCCGGCGGTGGACGCGGTGAATCCGGCGAACCAGCTCAAGCAGGGGAAGGCCGCGGAGGACATCGCCCGGTCGAAGATGTCGCAGGTGACGGTTGAGTCCATCCAGCGTGCCGTCAACGGCTTCCGCGACGCGAACGGCCGGCTGCCGGCCTCGCTCCAGGAGCTCATGGACAAGGGGATGATCGACTCGATCCCGGCGGGCATCGTCTACGACCCGGCCACCGGAGTGGTCTCGGCCGGTTGAAGAGGGTTCACAAGACCACCAGGCCGGGCGACGAGAATGCCGCCCGGGTCCGGGCACTGCGGCTGCTGGAACGGCGGCCGCACGCCACGGGGGAGCTCCGGCGCAAGCTCCTGCAGCGCGGGTTCGAGGCGGAGACCGTCAAGGCGGTGCTCGAGCGGCTGACCGCGTCGGGCCTGCTCGACGACGAGCGGTTCGCGGGGAACTTCGTCCGGTACCGGCTGGGCGCGGGCCCCAAGGGGCCGCGCCGGCTGGCCGCCGAGCTGGGCGCGCGCGGGGTGGACCGGAAACTCGCGGAGACGGCCAGCCGGGCCGCGATGGGGGAGGAGGGCGAGGCCGGGCTCGCGCTCGCCGCCGCCAGGAAGTACCTCAAGCACCGCCCGCTGAAGCACGCCGGCCGGCGGACCCCCGAGGCCGCGAAGGAACGGCAGCGCGCGGTCGCGTGGCTGGTGCGGCAGGGGTTCGGGGTGTCCGCGGCCCTCAAGGCCCTGCGCCTGGCGGGAGTGCCTGACGGGGAGGACTAGGTCCCTTACAATGGTCCGGTGAAATCCGCCGAGGTCCGCGAAGCCTACCTGAAGTTCTTCGAGTCCAAGGGGCACACCCGGGTGCCGTCCGACGCGCTGGTGCCCGGCAACGACCCGAGCCTCATGTTCACCAGCGCGGGCATGGTCCAGTTCAAGCCGCTGTACGTGGCCAGGGACAAGCCGTACGTCCGCGCCACCTCCTGCCAGCGCTGCCTGCGCACCACCGACATCGAGCGCGTCGGGATGACGGCCCGGCACCTCACCTTCTTCGAGATGCTGGGCAACTTCTCGTTCGGGGACTACTTCAAGGAAGGGGCCATCGCCTACGCCTGGGAGTTCCTGACCGAGAAGAAGCACATGGGCATGGACCCGGCGAAGCTCCACATGAGCGTCTTCGAGAAGGACGAGGAGGCGGTGCGGTTATGGGGCAAGTTCCCCCTCAGGAACCCCATCGTGAAGTTCGGGGACGAGGACAACTACTGGCCCGCCGGGAGCACGCTCAAGACCTGGGCCGGGCCGAACGGGGCCTGCTCGGAGATCTACTTCGATTTCGGCCCGGAGTTCTGCGCGAAGGCGGGGTTCGCCGCGCCCTGCGCCCGGCCCGGCGACCATGAGTGCGACCGGTTCCGGGAGATCTGGAACCTGGTGTTCCCGCAGTTCGTCCGCGACCCGAAGTCCGGCGAGAACCCGCCGATGGCCCGGCCGGGCATCGACACGGGCATGGGGCTGGAGCGGATGTCGTCCGCGATGCAGGGCAAGGATTCCGTCTTCGACATCGACAGCTTTGCCGCGCTCATCGGCGGGGTCCGGCACGGGCTGGAGCATGCCGCGGGGATCTCCACGGCCGAGATGGACCGCAGCCACCGGATCATCGCCGACCACGCGCGGGCGGCGACGTTCATGGTGGCCGACGGCATCGTCCCCAGCAACGAGGGGCGGGGATACATCCTGCGCCGGCTCATCCGGCGCGCCACCCGCCAGACGGCGCTGTACGGGAAGGCCTTCCCGATCGTCTCGCGCACGGTCCAGAACGTGGTGGCGGTCATGCAGGCGGGCTATCCGGAGCTGGTTGAGCGGGAGGCCCGGGTCACCGAGATCATCCGCAACGAGGAGGAGCGGTTCGTGGAGACCCTCCAGCGCGGCCTCGAGGAGCTGGAGAAGGAGGGCGGCGCCGGGGCGCTGTCCGGTGACCGCGCGTTCTACCTCTACGACACCTTCGGGTTCCCGCGGGAGCTGACCGAGGACATCTGGGTCCGCGAGAAGAAGCGCGCGCTCTCGCCGGGATTCGAGGCCGAGTACGCGAAGGCGCTGGAGTCCCAGCAGGAGCGCGCCCGGGCCGCCTGGAAGGGGTCGGGCGCGCGCGCGCTGGGCGAGGTCCACCATGCACTGGCACAGGAGCTGGGGGCGACCCGGTTCGCCGGGTACGGCGCGCTGGCGGGGGCGGGCCGGGTGGCCGCGATCGTGCGCACCGGGGGCGAGGGCGGCAGGGAGGGGGTCCGGGCGAAGGACGCGGCGCGCGGCGAGCTCGTCGAGGTCATCCTCGACACGACCCCGCTGTACGCCGAGTCCGGCGGGCAGGTGGCGGACCACGGGCGGCTCACCTGGGAGGGCGGGGAGGCCGAGGTGCTGGATGTCCAGAAGCCGCTGGCCGGCATGTTCATCCACACCGCCCGGATCGCCCGGGGCGCCCTGGCGGAGGGCACGCCGGTGACGGCGGAGGTGGACGCCCCGCGCCGGACGGCGGCGGAGCGGCACCACACCGCGACCCACCTGCTCCACGCCGCCCTGCACCGGTTCGTGGGCAAGCAGGCCACCCAGGCCGGGTCGCTCGTGGCGCCGGACCGGCTGCGGTTTGACTTCATGAGCCAGAAGGCGCTCGACCCCGAGGTGGTCCGGTCCATCGCCGCGCTGGTGAACGAGTTCGTGGTGGCCAACCACGAGGTCACGACGGCCGAGCTCTCGCTGGACGAGGCCAAGAAGAAGGGCGCCATGATGCTGTTCAGCGAGAAGTACGGCGCCAAGGTCCGGATGGTGGAGATCGCGGACGTCTCGCGCGAGCTGTGTGGCGGTACGCACGTCCGCGCCACCGGCGGCATCGGTCCCTTCGTCCTGGTGGGCGAGTCCGCGGTCGCCTCGGGCGTGCGCCGCATCGAGGCGGTGGCCGGCGCGCCGGCCCTGGCGGCGCTGGCCGCGCAGCG
>CAYNUZ010000120.1:0-7425 GCA_964400385.1 uncultured bacterium
CCCGGCCGTCGGCGGTCAGCGTGGCCCGCCACGGCCTCGCCTGGAGCGCCGCCGGCTGGCCGGTGGTGCGGACCGTCGTGCGCGCCCGCTCCGCGCCGTCGCGGTACCCCACCGCGAGCAGCTCGCCGGGCTCCCACGGCACCAGCCACTCGGGCACTTCGCCCGGCGCCACCGTCCGGCTGCCGAGCGGCCGGCCGTTCAGGAAGAGCGTCACCCGGTCCAGGTTGGTGAGCGCGCGGACCTTGACCGGGTCCTTGCCCGGCACCGGATTGTTCCAGTGCGGCAGCAGGTGCAGGTGCGGCTCGGGCCGGAACTGGGCCCGGTGGTACCAGTAGGCGTCCTTGGGGAAGCCGCAGGTGTCCATGACGCCGTAGTGGGAGTTGATGTCCGGCCACTTGAACGGCAGCGGCTCGCCCCGGTAGTCGAACCCGCTCCAGATGAAGACCCCCGTGAGGAAGGGGTTCTTGAGGTACGCCCGCCAGGGCTGGTGAAAACCGCAATTCCACGGCCACGGCGGGGTGGCCATGGTGTCGCCGTAGGCATCCAGAACGCCTTTCTTCATATCGGTGACGTACACCCCGCGGGTGGTCACCGTGGCGTTGGACTCGGTGGCCAGCACCGGCTGGTGCGGGTGCTTGAGGTGGTAGGCGACGTCCTTGTCGCTGTTGTGGCCGTAGTTGAACCCGGCGATGTCGGTCTTGCCCTGGTACAGCCAGACGTGTCCGTGGTTCTGGGCGGCGATGGTGGGCCGGGTGGGGTCGAGCCGGTGGGCGCGCCGCACCAGCCGGTCGAGGATCCGCGCGCCCATGGGCGTGCCTTCCAGCCGCTCCTCGTTCTCCATCCCCCAGATGATCACCGACGGGTGGTTGCGGTCCCGGAGGATCATCGCCTCGAGGTCCTCCAGCCCGCGCCCGCTGGAGTCCAGCCGCCGGTTCTCGTCGAGCACCAGCATCCCCACCCGGTCGCAGTGGTCCAGCAGCTCCGGCGCGGGCGGGTGGTGCGCGCACCGGTACGCGTTCGAGCCCATCTCCTTGAGGACGTCAATCTTGTGGGCGTGCAGGCTGTCCGGCAGCGCCACGCCGACCCCGGCGAAGTCCTGGTGGTTGCAGGTGCCCTTGATCGGGGTGTGGACGCCGTTGAGGAAGAACCCCTTGGCCGGATCGAACCGAATCGTCCGGATGCCGAACGGGGTCACGTAGGTGTCCACCACCCGGCCGCGCACCCGGACCGTGGTGCGGGCGCGGTAGAGGGCGGGCGACTCCAGCGACCACCGGAGGGGCCGGCGGACGGCCAGCCGCTGCCGGACGGTGGCCTCCCCGTCGGCTTTGAGGATCGCCGCCGCCCGGCCCGCCGCGACCCGGCGCCCCCGGGGGTCCAGCAGCTCGGTCGTGACCTGCGCCCCCACCCGCGCGGGGGTCTCGTTCACGACCGTGGTCTCCACCTGCACCGTCGCCCGCGCGTCGGTCACCGCGGGGGTGGTGACGTAGGTGCCCCAGTGGCCCACGTGGACCCGGTCGGTTTTGCTGAGCCAGGCGTGCCGGTAGATGCCGCCGCCTTCGTACCACCACCCCTCGTCGGCCCGGGCGTCCACCCGGACCAGGACGCAGTTGAGCCCCTCGTCCCCGTACCGCGCCACGTCGGTGAGGTCCACCGCGAAGGAGGTGTACCCCGACCGGTGGTCGCGCAGGTGGTGGCTGTTGCACCAGACCGAGCTGTTCCGGAAGATGCCGTCGAACTCGAGGATGATCTTCCGGCCGGCGTCGGATTGGGGGAGCGCAAAGACCTTGCGGTAGAACCCGACGCCGTGCGGCTTGAATCCGTGGGTCGTGAGCCCCGGATCGTTGACGAACGGCTCCTCCACCACCCAGTCGTGCGGGAGCGTGACCTCCGGCCACCTCGCGGGATCGGCCTGCCGCCGCTGCTCCTTGTCCACGAACGCCACCACGTCGTGCAGCGCCTTCTTGCGCTCGACCACGTCCGCCAGCCCGCCCAGCACCCCGGCCTTGACCGTCTCGGGGATGTTGATCTCGCCGCGGTAGAACCGCCAGGCGTCGTCGAACCGCTCCCTGGTCCTCACGACCGACGCCCCTGAGCGGTCACTGCCCACTCACAGAGAACACCAGTCGAAGGGTCAGGCCTGCCACTTCAGGAGGAGTGCCCGGATCTTCGCGACCTGCACCGCCACTTCCTCGTACTCGCGCTCGCCCGAGTGGTGCTCGGCGCTCCAGTACCCGGCGTAGCCGGCGGCCTTGAGCATCCCGAGGTTCGCCTCGAAGTCGGCGCCGTTCACGATGTCCCACGAGATGTGGGTGTGCATCGCCCACTTCGCGAACTGGTCCTCGCCCTTTCCCTTGAAGTGCAGCAGGACCCCGAACCCGGGGTGGTTCACCGCCTCGCAGATCTTCCGCATGTTCGCGGGATCCACCTCCGCGCCCCAGTGGTTCTCCGGGCCGATCCGGAAGCCGTGGTCGTGCGCGAACGCGGCGTATTCCTTGTACCGCTTCACGATCTCGTCGAACTGCTGGGAGGTGAAGTTGGGGTCGCGCCCGCCCGCGTCAATGCGGATCGTCCGGGCCTTGAGGAAATCGGCGGCCTTGAGCCACGCCAGCGCGCCCTGGTAGTTCTTCTCCCGGGTCGCGGCGTCGTCCTCCCAGATGTGCGGGCCGTCCACGCACAGGTTGGCCAGCTCCAGCTCGCGCTCGTCGAGCGCGGTCTTGAACTTCTTCAGCGTGGCGGGCTCCAGGTTCGGGATCATCCCGTTCCAGATGTCCGCGGAGCGCAGGCCATACCGGTGCCGGCAGGATTCGAGGTACCCGAATCCGTCCATCGTCCCCTGTTCGACCATCCCGTGAAACGAATACGAGGCGACCGCGATCTTCATCCTTCCCTCCGGTGTCAGTCGGCTGGAAGGAGATTCGCAGGCCCCGTCCGGGATGTCAAACCGCCGGGGTCAGTACATCGGCGGAAACCCCCACGGCACGCCCGGCGGGCCGCTCCAGGGCCCCTTGCCGCCGCGGCGCTTGGACGGCCGGCCGGACGCCAGGACGGCCCGGTTGATGGCCCCGCCCAGGTGGTGCGCCCAGCCGGAGACGGCGTGGGAGACCGCCGACCAGACCGGCGGCGCGCCCGGGTGGTGGGCCGGATCGTGGTAGTGCGCCGGGTGGTGGGGATGGGCGTGGTGGCGTTGCGCATGCATGGCAGCCTCCCTTGACGGGCCGCCGGGGGCGGGCCCCGTCGAAAACGCCTGGAGCCGGAGGGCTCCTTACCCGGTCAACCCGCCGCGGGGGCTTCCGGTTCCATCCGGCCGGCCCACCGCGCGGCCTGCACCACGAGCCGCTGGAAGGCGGGATGGTGGTGCGCCCGGCCGTCGTGGCCCAGCGCGATGTAGCAGACCCGGCCACGGCCGTGGTCGCGCACCGTCACGACCGGGACCCGCGTGCCCTCGTGCGCGGCGGACGCCAGGGTCTCGACCGGGGGCCCGACCGGCTCGGTGAGGTACAGCTCGTCCTCGATCTCGAAGTTCCCGACGCCCCGGGTCACCGGGTGGTCCCGGTCCACGGCGACCGCGAACCGGGCGAACGGGGGGTGGTGGACGAACCGGCAGCCGATCAGCCCCAGCCAGGTGGCGTGGTACGCGGGGGGCTCGACGCTCACGCTGGCGGTATGGAGGGCCACCAGCCCCAGCCCGTCCGCCACCCGGGCGGCCACCCGGTCCTGCTCCTCCGGCCGCATCCGCATCCCGTTGGTGTAGACCACCAGGGCCCGGGTCCCGGGGCCCCCCAGCTGCTGCTCCCCCCACCCCACATGGAGCGTGGCGGCAATATCCGCGCCTGCCAGCACGTTCCTGAGAAGGGTGCCGGTGCCGACGAGATCGTGGTAATCGTCATTTCCGCCGATCAGGACCCTGGCGCGCATGCTGGCCGGGATAATACCATGCGGGCAGGCTCGAAACGGGGGGTCAACATGCCGTATCCTGCTTCCCTGATGACGACCGCCTGCGCCACCCTCAGCTTCCGCCGCGATCTCGCGGGCGCCCTCCAGGACGTGGCCCGGCTGGGGTTCACCCACGCCGACCTGTGCGCCATCCCGGTCTTCGAGCAGCTCGCCCCCGAGCGGCTGGCGAAGGACCCCGACGGACAGGCGAAGGAGATCCAGGCGGCGCTCACGAAGACGGGCATCAAGCCGGCGTCGTTCAACGCCAACGTGGGGTCGTTCGCCGACCGGACGCCCGAGGCGGCGAAGAAGCGCGAGCGCGAGTGGCAGGGGTTGGCGCGGGTGATGAAGGCGCTGGGCGTGCGGACCGCCTCCTTCTATCCCGGGGCCCTCGCGGCGGGCGCGCCGTGGAAGGAGCCGCTGGCCGCCGTGGGCGCCACCGCGCTCGAGATGCTCGCGGCTGCGGCGAAGCTGGAGGTGGAGTTCGTGCTCGAGCCCCACTTCGACACCCCGATCGCGACGCCCGAGCAGGTCCGGACGCTCCTCAAGGCGGTGCCGGAGCTGCGGTTCACGTACGACCCCAGCCACTTCGTGATGCAGGACCTCACGTTCGACCAGACCGCGTTCATCCTGGACCGGGCCGCGCTGGTGCACCTGCGGGACGCGGCGCCGGGCCGGATGCACGTGCGGTGCGGGCAGGGCGGGGTGGGCATCCCAATGCTGATGACGGCGCTCCGGACCCGGACCTATGCCGGCCCGGTGATCGTGGAGTGCCTGCCGGGCCCGGCGTGGGACGCGGACGAGGACATCCTGTCCGTCCGGCGGCTCGTCGAGGCGGGTTCGGCGCCCCGGCCGGCCTGACCGGCGGGGTAGAATAGCCCCGCGCGACGACGCGCAAGGAGGCGCCATGGCGTTCACGCTCGAGCTCGGCCGGCCCTGCCCCGCATTTTCCCTGCCCGCCACCGACGGACGGACCTACGGCCCGGCCGACTTCGCCGCCGCCGACGTGCTGGTCGTCTTCTTCTCCTGCAACCACTGCCCGTACGTCACGGGGTCCGACGAGCACACCCGGCAGGTCGCCGAGCGTTACGCCGGGCGCGGCGTCCGGTTCGTGGCGATCAACAGCAACTCGAAGGTGACGCACCCGGACGACGACTTCCCCTCGATGGTGGCGCGGATGAAGGAACAGAAATTCCCGTGGGTGTACCTGCACGACGCCACGCAGGACGTCGCCCGCGCGTTCGGCGCGCTGCGCACCCCGCACTTCTTCGTCTTCGACAAGGCGCGGACGCTGGTGTACACCGGCCGCGGCATGGACAACCCGCGGCAGGCCGCGCGCAGCACGTCGTTCGACCTGGACCGCGCGCTCGAGGACGTGACGGCCGGGAAGCCCGTCGGCGTGCCGCTCACCAATCCGGTGGGGTGCAACGTGAAGTGGGACGGGAAGGACGCGCACTGGATGCCCGCCGAGGCGTGCGACCTGGTGCCGGCGCAGCACTCATGGTGAAGCGGATCGCGTTCGTCGACCGGAAGCTCGACAACTTCCACGCGAACACGTACGTCGAGCTGGCGCGCGGCGCGCTCAAGGACCGCGGGTTCGACGTGACCGGGTGCTGGGCCCAGGACGCGGCCGGGGGCCGCGTGTGGGCGGAGGCGCACCGCGTGCCGTACGCCGGGACGCTGGCGGAGCTGAACGGGATGGCCGACGCGTTCATGGTGCTCGCGCCGTCCAACCCGGAGGTCCACCTCGAGATGGTCCGCGAGCTCGCCGCCTTCCGGAAGCCGATCTGGGTGGACAAGACCTTCGCGCCGGATGTGGCGACGGCGAAGGCGATGTTCGCGCTCGCCGACGCCGCCGGGATCCCGCTCGAGACCTCCTCCGCGCTGCGATACACCCCGGTGCAGGCGAAGGTGCACGCGCTGGGGCGCGAGACGCTTCGGCACCTGGTGGCGTGGGGCGGCGGCGGGAGCTACGGCGAGTACGTCATCCACCCCGTGGAGCTGGCGGTCTCGTGCCTGGGGTCCGAGGCGGTGGCGGTGATGAAGCGGGGCGAGGGCGACCAGGCCCAGCTCCTCGTGGACTTCAGCCGCGGACGGACGGCGGTGATCAACGTCTACGCGAAGACCGAGACCCCCTTCGCGGCGTCGCTGACCACGGCCACGGGGACGGAGTACGTGCCGGCGGAGTCGGAGACGCTGTTCCGGGACGCGCTGGCCGCGGTCTTCGACTTCTTCGCTAAGGGGGTGGCCACCTTCGACCGCAACGAGACGCTCGCCATCTTCCGGATCATCGAGGGCGCGCGCGACCCCCGCGCCGCCCGCCAGTTCGTCACGCTCCTCGCCTGACCGGCTTTTCCCCCGCCAGGCTCACCCGGAACCACGGGCGGTGGACCCGGGCCCGCAGGTACGGCAGCCCGGCCTCCCGGGCGATCGCGTCCAGCTCCCCGGGGAGGAAGGCCCGGCGCACCGAGAGCGGGCCGTCGTGCCGGACCACCGCGTTGCCCAGCAGCCGGGCGAGGAGCGAGACCGCGCAGTAGCCCGGCAGGGTCCGGTGCAGGTCGCTGACGATGACGCCCCGGGTCGCCAGCGCATCCATGTCCTGCACCGCCCCGACCGCCTCCGCCGGCGGCAGGTGGTGGAGCAGGAGCGAGGCGGTCACGTAGTCATAGGTCTCGTCCCCCGCGGCCAGCGAGTCGAGGTCCGCCTGCTCGACCGCGATTTCCGGATAGGCCGCCGCGCGCTCCCGCGCCACCGCCACGACCTCCCGGACCGGGTCGATCGCGGTGAGCGAAACCTTGTGCCCGTGCTTCCGGGCCCACGCCGCGATCGCGACCGGGATGTCGGCGCCGCCGGTGCCGATATCGAGGATCCGGATCGGCGCGCCCGCCGGCCACCGCCGGGACCACGCCGCGAGGTGGCCGAGCACCACGTCCACGCCCCCGGCCCACCGGTTGGTCCGCTCCAGGAACCGCAGCGTCTCGTGCATGACGGGGAGCGGCAGCGCCACGGAGTCCATCAGCTCCGGGGCTTCGATGCGGGCGGCGAGGTCGGGGATCAGGTGCGGAAGAGCGCGGCGTGCGCCGAGAACCCGGCGCCGAAGGAGACCAGCAGCCCCCACTCGCCCGCGCTGGCCGGCCGCGCCGCCAGGTCCCGGTCCAGGACGAACAGGACGCTCGGCGAGGACAGGTTGCCGTAGTCCCGCAGTACCGCCCGGCCCGATGCCAGCGCGGCTTCCGGCAGCGCCAGCGCATCCCGCAGCGCGTCGAGGATGGTGGCCCCGCCCGGATGCAGGATCCAGCGGGCGATGTCCGCGCGGCCCAGCCCGTGGCGCGCCAGCAGCCCGTCCACCAGCCCGGGCACGACCGCCGCCGCCTGCGCCGGCACCTCGCGGGAGAGCATGTTCCGCAGCCGCCCGCCCTCGGTCCGGAACCGCAACGACTCGCGCCACTCCGGCCGGGTGACGCTGGCGAAGTCCACCAGCGCCGCTCCGCC
>CAYNUZ010000121.1:0-7413 GCA_964400385.1 uncultured bacterium
GCAGCACGGCCCGCCGGGTGAAGGGGATGAGCAGGATGAGCCAGCCGGCCAGGACCAGCGCCTGGTAGAGCGCGGGCGCGGGCGCCCGCCGGTCGGCCAGCATCCCGCCGCCCCGGTACCCGACCGCGAGCGCGAGCAGCGTCACGGCGATGAGCGCGGACCAGACGTACTGGGTGGACCCGAAGAACGGCGCGAGGAGCCGGGCGCCCAGGATCTCGAGGATCAGGACCGCGGCCCCGCCGAGGAACACGGTGACGCGCAGCAGGCCGGGCCGGGTCTCGTTCACAACGGGTATTCTAGCCGGGCCGGAAGGAACCGGTCTCTAGTTCACGGACACCCGATAGCCCGAAACCGGGCTTCCGCTCTGCAACGTCCGCTAGTTGACGCTGACGCGGTAGCACACACAGCCGGTGGTGCCGATGCCCGCCATGGGCACGGTCCACCGGAGCCACCGGGTCCCGAGGGGCGGCAGCCCCACCGTGAACGACGCCGCGGCCGGGATCGTCGCGGTGGTCGCGGCCGAGTAGGCCGTCTCCACGGTCACGCCGTCGGTGCTCCCGCAGTTGAACGCGCCGGTCGTCGCCTCGGGCACGAAGCTGGTCCCCATCGGCACCGCGTCGGTCATCACGAACGAGAAGGCCGAGGCCGACGAGTAGTTGCTCCAGCACACCTTGAACTGGACGGTGTCGCCCGAGGCCTGGATCGAGAGCGGCGGCTGCTTGGTGAGCTTGACGTCGGCGCCCACCACCATGATGGCCGTGACCCCCGTGATGGACCCATCGATCGTGTCGATGGCCACGATGGACTGGAGCCCCAGCTTGGTCATCGTGACGTTGAGGAAGATGGCCACCCCGTTGTCGCACCCGTTGGCGCACCCCGCGGCCTTGCAGGAGGCGGCCGGGTCATTGGAATCCCAGGTGTAGTTGTACGCGTCCATGCCGGTCCCGCCGATCTTGGCGGACGAGTCCGTGGAGGTAAACGACGTCGTGCCGCAGTAGTCGGCCATGGTCGTCCCGCCCTGCTGGAGGACCACCACCGTGATCCAGAACGAGGACCCCGAGAACACCACGGGCGGGGCGATGATGACGTAGTGCGTGCCGCTCTCCACGAACGGCGCGGTGAACCCCTTCTCGGTGACCTTGCACTGCTGGTACTGGCAGACCACCGCGCCGCCCACCAGCACGTTCAGCTTGTAGACGTGCCGGGTGTTGGCGATGCTGGTGAACGAGAGGAAGCTCACGCACTCGTCCGGCCCGTTGGTGGTGTACCGGGCGGAGTACCCGTCGTTGGAGATGCACTGCACGACCTGGCCCAGCTTGGGGCAGAACGCGTCCATCCCGACGGTCTCGTCGAGCCCGCCGCTGGACCCGCACCCGCCGTTGTTCGGGCTGTTGGTGAACAGCCAGTACTCCGTGCCCGTCTGGGCGTTCCCCGCTCCCGCCCCGGCCACGGAGGGGTGCAGGACCGCGCCGCCGCTCCACCCGCCCGAGACCCGGACGCCGTGGTGGACCTGGATCGGGCCGCCGGTGAGCAGGTGGACCCGGAAGAAGGCCGCGGACGAGGCGTTGAACGTGGCCCCGTACACCGTCGGGTTGAGCGCGCTGGCGATGCCGGCGGGCACGTTGTCGAGCGCGACCGGGATCCAGGTGCCGGAGGTGCCGTTGAGCTGGGACGGCATCGGCGCGACCGCGATCGTGTTGTCGGGGACGTACCGTTCCACCTCATACGTGGCGTTCGCGGCGCCCACGTTGCCGACCAGCACCTTGTGGGTCTCGGTGTAGTACTCGACCAGCCCGTAGAGGTAGTCCCCGGTCCGGGCGATGGCGTTGCCGGTTTCCCGGGTGACCATCACCCCGCCGAAGTTGTCCATGCACCCGCCGCAGCAGCACCCGTTCGAGCTGGCGGTGTTCATCTCGAGGGAGACGAGGAGCTGGGTGTCCGACGAGACCGTCCGGAAGGCCCCGTCCTGTGTCGCATTGGTGCCCAGGGTGTACGCCAGCCCCTCCGGCCCCAGCTCGTAGGTGCGCACGTAGTCCCAGGACAGCGTCCCGTAGTTGAAGGTGAAGATGTGGACGGTCGTGCCCTGGGTGGCCTGGTACGCGCCGTACGGATCCAGCCCGGTGTTGATCAGCGTCATCGCGTCCCCGTACCCCGCGGTCTGCGTCGGGCTCTGGCGCCGCCAGGTGTAGTGCATCAGCCCCCGGTAGGTGATCGTCGTGGACGGGGCGAACGTGTGCGAGTCCTGGCAGTCGCAGTTCTCGTGCGTCAGGAACTGCCAGAGGATCGGCGAGTTGGACGTGAGCTTCCAGACGATGTGGAAGGGGAACGACGGGCAGGTGCCCTGCCAGGCCGGCGGGTCGTAGTAGGCCGGGGTCCGCTCCACCTTGCACCCGGACACGCCGCCGCCCGCGATCGCGCCCATCCCCAGCGTGCACCCGGCGTTCCCCGCGAACCCGCCCAGGCAGTCCCCGATCAGGCACCCGATCGAGTCGCTCACCCCGCCCAGCCCGCTCCATTGCGCCGCTCCCATGTACTGGATGCCGCGCAGCTCGAACTGGGTCGCCTTGTTGAGCGGGAAGAAGTCGATGAACCAGCCGGGGCAGCCCTTGTCGTTGTCGCCCGCGGCAAACGCCACGTAGCTGATATAGGTCGTGGGCAGCACGATCGGGGCGAGGTGGTTGAAGTTGCGCTGGACGCCCGAGTTGCCGGTGCCGCCCACGATGTTCGTGCGCCCGTACTCGAGCACGCTGGCCTTGTTGATGGCCGTGGCGCCGGGCGAGACCGTGGCCTTCACCTGGGACTTCCACCGCAGGGTCAGGGTCATGAGCGGCGGCATGTCCAGCTTCCAGGTCAGCAGCGTCGTCCCGGCCGCGACCTTGTTGCCGGGCGAGGCGGCCGCGCACCCCGACGGCGTCATGGTCCACCCCGTGCATGGATCGTCGAACCCGCACCCGGTACACCACGGCGTCAGCTCCGCCGGCGCGGTATCCCACACCGTGACGTTCCACCACGTCTTCGTGGTCGAGGTGTTCGCGATGTAGATCGAGTAGATCATCTCGTCGGGCGGCTGGCCGTACGTGGGCGCGTAGAGGATGTCGTTGTCCCCCAGCTTCCAGAACATGAACCGGCGCACCGCCGTGGGGACGATGGGCGTCACGTCGGTCTTGACGCCGCACCCGGCGATCCCGTCGAAGAACGCCTGCGCCTGGTTGGTCAGCCGGTAGCCCTCCGGCGCGGCCACGTCGCCGGACCCGGGCTCGAACCCCTCGCCGTTCCCCCAGTCCAGCGTGAGCTGGAAGGTGATGCGGCCGGATGGGCCGCCGGTGACCGGCAGCGGGCCCGGGATCGTCCACTTGAGCCGGGGCGGCGGCCCGAGGTCCGGATCCCAGAACGGGTCGGGCGCGGGCACCGCGCTCCCCTGCACGTAGTGGGTGTACGGGGGCTGGGAGTCCATGATCGTGATATCGGACAGGCTCCCGGTCCCCGGCCGGCCGTAATAGATGGTGTACGTCACCGTGTCGCCGGGCGCGGCGGCGTCCTTGTCGCCCTCCTTGGCCTCGTACACGATCACCTTTTCCGACGCGTCCTGCGCGTCCGAGTACGGCCCGCCGCACCCGTACTGGTCACTGATCCCCGGGTCAAAGAGCAGGTCGTCGAACCCGGGCCCCAGCTTGACGGTGCGGTTGGGCACCGGGCAGGCCCCGACGTCCACGAAGACCCGCATGACGAAGATGCACGCGCACCCGCCCGGCCCGCCGTTGCACGGGTCCGCGTTCAGGATGACCGGCGCCGCCGGGTCCCAGGTCCACGCCGGCACCGTATTGGATCCCAGGTTCCAGATGCCCGCGTACGTCAGGGTGTACGCCGGGGTGCACGCGCCGCCGCTGGACCGGGAACACCCGAAGCAGACGTAGACGTTCTTGATGTCCCCCGCCGCGCCGCCCACCGCGGTGCCGTAGTTCACGATCGTGAGCCCGGTGATGTCGCCGTCGGAGCAGCCGGGGCAGGTGGTGGAGTCCTCGAAGAGGATGTCAAAGTCGGTGACCTCGGTCTGGTACCAATTCGGGAAGAGGTAGGTAAAGCTGGGGGAGGCGGCGTCCAGGTACGCGTCGCTGATGCACGCGACCGCGGGCGCCGCGGCGAGGAGGGCCCAGAACCCGGCGAGGGCCGGAAGCAGGGCACGGCAGACCTTCACGTCAGAATGACCCCTTTCCCCTCCCCTGAAGGACATTCTAGACGAAACCGTCACCACAAGCGCCGCCAACAGCGGCGATGACTCTATATGGTTTATTCCCCGCTGTGGGACCGAGTCCGCGAGGTCACCACAAGCGCCGCCAAGGGCGGCGATGACTATATATGGTTTATTCCCCGCTGTGGCAGCGAGTCCTCGAGCTACCAAGTCACGGATGCCTGCCGGAAGTCCTCCGGCAGCACCAGGATGCGGTCCGCGGGCACCTCCCGGAGCCGCCCCCCGTCCACCGCCGCCTGCCGGATCCGGCGCTTCCCGGGCACCCGCCAGCGGTACCCCCCGGGGGGGTGGGCCAGGACGGGGTGGGGGGAGGGTTCCGTCCAGGGCCCTTCGGGTGGGGGGGCTCGCTAGGCGTCCCGGTGATGCCGGTCACCGTCATCGGGGGCCACGGGGGCTGGCCGCCGGGCCGGCGCCTCCCGCGCCCGGGGCGGCTGACGATCGTCTACCATCCGGTGGTCGCGCCGCCATCCGATCGAGACGTGAAGGAGGCCGCGCGCGAGCTCGCCCGCCGCGTGCACGGCGTCGTGGCCTCCGGATTGCCGGAGCACCATCGTCCGGACGCCGCGCACGATGCCACCGTCTGAGCCCGGTCGCATTATAGGGCGTGGCGCCGGCTATTTGGCGCCATCGCCGCCGCGGTGTATTCTCTCCCACCAATGGCACGCCGCGCTGCATTGGCCATCCTCGTGCTCCACGGCCCCAACCTCAACCTCCTCGGCACCCGCGAGCCTGCGGTGTACGGCCGCGTCTCGCTCGCGGAGGTGAACCGGGCGGTTCAGCGTCACGCCGATGCCCGCGGCGCGCGGGCGGTGTGTCGGCAGTCCAATCACGAGGGGGAGCTGGTGGACTGGATCCAGTCGGCGGGGCGCGAGGGGTTCCGGGGCGTTGTCTTCAACCCCGGCGCGCTGTCGCACTACTCGATCGCTCTCCGCGACGCGGTCGCCTCGGTCCGCGTCCCCGTGGTCGAGGTCCACCTCTCGAACATCCACGCGCGCGAGGAGTTTCGCCACCGATCGGTCGTCGCCGCCGCGGCGGTCGGCCAGATCTCGGGCTTCGGGCCCGCCAGCTATCTGCTCGGGGTGGACGCCCTGCTGGGCGTGGCGACCGGGCCCTCCGGGCGTCGTGCCGTCTCGCCCCGCCGGCGGTGAATGCGGGCGCCCTTCCTGACGTCCAACCCGCTGTCGGATAAGGGGCGGGAGGGGCAAGACCGGGCTCGGCCGTGATGCCCCCCGACACGCCGTTCGGCGCGGGCGGTACCACGGGGGTCCCGGAATCCCCCGAGATCGACGAGCGTGCGCTGATCCAGCGCTGCATCGCCGGGGACGCGAGCGCGTTCGAGCCGCTCGTCGAGAAGTACCGTCAGCGGGTGTGGCGCCTGGCGTACCAGGTCCTGCACGACCGCGAGGAGGCCTGGGACGTGGCACAGGAGGCATTCGTACGGGCGTTTCATTCGTTGCCGTCCTTCCGCGGGCGGTCCGCCTTCTACACCTGGCTCTTCCGGATCACCGTCAACGTGGCCACCGACCGGCACCGCCAGCGCGGCGCCCAGGCGCGGGCCTTCGGGCCGGAGCGGGTGACCGAGGAGGAGTGGGCGCGGACCACCCCGGATCCGAGCGGCGGCCCCGAGCAGCAGGCGGCGCGGAAGGAGCAGCGCGAGCGCATCCGCCGCGCCCTCGATGCCTTGCCGCCCAAGGCGCGAACGATTATTATGCTCAGTGACGTCGAAGGTCTCTCGTATCGGGAGATCGCCGAGGTGCTCAACTGTCCCATCGGAACCGTGATGTCCAGGCTGCATAATGCGCGGAAACGGCTCAAGGGACTTCTCGGACCGATGCTGGCTCTGATCCTCTTCCTGGGATTGACGATGGCGCTGGTGGCCTCCGCCGAGGCCCAGCCGGTGATCCGCTTCGGGATCCGCATCCTCGAGGCGTCGAGCGCTCCCAAGAGCCCGTCCGCGCCGGCGGCACCGAACCCGGAGGCCGAGCCCGACGAGCGGCTTCGTCGGATCATCCCGCGCCTGCAGACCCTGTTCCGGTACACCGACTACACCACGCTCGATCGCCAGCCGGGCCAGGGCCCGCTCGGCACCCAGCAGCGGTTCGCCGTCCCCGGCGAGCGCTGGCTCGAGGTGACGCCGGACCACATACCGTGCCCGTCGGGCCGGATGCGGGTGGCCCCCCCCGCCCAGGAGCAGCCCGAGATGAACGCCAACATTCTCGCGGCGCCCGGTGCGCCCGCGGTGCTCGGCGGGCCTCCCTACGGCAACGGGGTCCTCATCATCATCCTCTGGGCGAATCCCAACCCGTAGTCGATGAGCGAGCAGCGCTATCGGCAGGAACGCCGCCGCATCGAGCAGGGCCACCTCAAGTACCGCGACAAGCTCAAGGAAGAGGGCAAGCTCTTCGTCCGCGACCGCCTGAAGCTCCTGCTCGATCCGGGTTGCGAGTTCCAGGAGGACTTCCTCTTCGCCCGCAACCAGGAAGTCGACACCCCCGCCGACGGCGTGGTCACCGGGGTGGGCACGGTCGGGGGCCGGACGGTGTGCGTGATGGCCAACGATTACACCGTGAAGGCGGGGTCGTGGGGCGAGAAGACCGTCCAGAAGATCGTGCGCATCCAGGAGCGGGCCCAGCGGCTGCAGGTGCCGCTGCTCTACCTGGTCGACGCGGCGGGCGGGCGCATCTCGGAGCAGATCAAGATCTTCCCCGGGCGCTTCCACGCCGGGCGCATCTTCTACAACGAGGTGCAGCTCTCCGGCGTGGTGCCGCAGGTGTGCCTACTGTTCGGCCCCTCTCCGGCGGGCTCCGCCTACCTCCCCGCGCTCACCGACTGCGTGATCATGGTCGACGGCAAGGCGAGCCTCTACGTGGGATCGCCCCGCATGGTCGAGATGGCGATCGGGGAGAAGACCACCCTCGAGGAGCTGGGCGGCGCCCGGATGCACTGCACGGTCTCGGGCTGCGGCGACATGCTCGCGGCCTCGGACGAGGAGGCGATCGAGCTCTGCCGCCGCTATCTCGGCTACATGCCCGGCTCCTTCCGCGAGCGACCCGCGGCGATCGAGGCGGTGGCGGCCAAGCCGGGGCGCTCGATCGAGGACATCGTTCCCTACGACCAGCGCAAGTGGTTCGACATGTACGAGGTCATCGACCGGGTGGTGGACG
>CAYNUZ010000122.1:0-7409 GCA_964400385.1 uncultured bacterium
GTGGTCCGGCGGCGGCGTGGCGTTCGGCCCGCGGCCGCGCAAGTACCACCGCGAGGTCCCGGCGGCGACCCGGCGGCTGGCGCTGCGCAGCGTGCTGGCCGGCAAGGTCCGCGAGGGCCGCGTGGTCCAGCTCGACGGGCTGGCGCTGGAAGCCAACAAGACGCGGCACGTGGCGGCGCTCCTCAAGAAGCTGAACGTGGCGGACCGGGTCCTGGTCGTGCTCGTGGCCGCGGATGCGGGCGTCCGCCGCGCCTTCCGCAACATGCCGCTGGCGCGCGTCGAGGCGGCCGGCGCGGTGTCGGCCTACGACCTGCTCAAGGCGCGGCACATCGTCGTGGTCAAGGACGCGCTGGCGGCGCTCCTCAAGCGGTGCGGGGACGGCGACGCCTCATGATGCGCGACGAGGACGTCATCATCCGCCCGGTGATCACGGAGAAGTCCGCCCGGCTCTCGCAGGCGAACCAGGTCGTGTTCGCGGTCCATTCGGACGCGAACAAGATCCGGATCGCGGAGGCCGTGCGCAACCTGTTCAAGGTGAAGGTGGAGAGCGTGCGGACGATCACGATCAAGGGCAAGCGGAAGCGGCGGGGCGCCCACTGGGTCCACCGCACGACCGTGAAGCGCGCGGTGGTCACGCTGGTCAAGGGCCAGCAGATCGATCCCGCGGCGCTGACGTAGGGGGAGGGCCATGCTGCGCATCACGAAACCGACCTCGCCGAGCCGCCGGAACCGGAGCTACCTGGTCCACGAGGACCTGCATGCCGGCGCCCCGGAGAAGAGCCTGGTCGGCCGCATCAAGAACCGCGGCGGGCGCAACGCCAACGGCCGGATCACGGCGCGCCACCGGGGCGGCGGGCACAAGACCCTCTACCGGCTGGTGGACTTCAAGCGCGACAAGCACGGGATTCCCGCGCGGGTCGAGCGGATCGAGCGCGATCCGGGGCGCAGCAGCCTCATCGCCCTGCTGATCTACGCGGACGGCGAGCGGCGGTACATCCTGGCGCCGGACGGGCTCAAGGCGGGCATGCCCGTCCTGGCCGGCCCGGCCGCCGAGGCCACGGTCGGGAACGCCCTGCCCCTGGAGAAGATTCCGACGGGCCTGATGGTGCACAACGTCGAGCTGACGCCGGGGCACGGCGGGCAGCTCGGCCGCGGCGCGGGCGCCGCGGTCCAGCTCATGGCCAAGGAAGGGTCGTACGCGTTCATCAAGCTGCCCTCGGGCGAGACGCGCAAGGTGCCCCTGGCCTGCTACGCCACGATCGGGCAGGTGGGGAACCTCGACTGGGAGAACGTCTACCTCGGCAGCGCGGGGCGCAAGCGGTGGATGGGGCGGCGGCCGCACGTGCGCGGCGCGGCCATGAACCCGGTGGACCACCCGCACGGCGGCGGCGAGGGCAAGGCGGGCGCGGGCCGGCCGCCCGTGTCGCCGTGGGGCCAGAAGGCCAAGGGGCTCAAGACCCGCAAGCCCAGGATGTCCGACAAGTGGATCGTGCAACGGAGGCAGAAGTAATGGGACGGTCATTGAAGAAGGGCCCGTATATCGACGCCAAGCTCCAGAAGAAGGTGGCGGCGGCGCGCGAGGCGGGGGACAAGCGGGTGATCAAGACCTGGTCGCGCCGGTCCACGCTCACGCCGGAGATGGTGGGGATGACCTTCGCCGTGTACAACGGCAAGAAGTTCGTGCCCACGTTCGTCACGGAAAACATGGTGGGGCACAAGCTGGGCGAGTTCGCCCCGACGCGCATCTTCAAGGCGCACGGGCAGCACACCGAGCGGAGCACCTCGCTCACATGATCGCCCGCGCGCACCTCCACTCGATGCGCATGTCGGTCCGCAAGGTCCGCATCGTCCTGGACCTCATCCGCGGCAAGCACGTGGAGGAGGCCTTCGGGATCCTGGCCTTCACGCGCAAGCAGGCGTCCGAGACGGTGCTCAAGCTCCTCCGGAGCGCCGTGGCCAACGCCGCGGCCAAGGGCGACGTGCCCCTGGCGTCGCTGTACGTCAGCCGGACGTTCGCGGACGGCGGGTTCGCGTTCAAGAAGACGGAGCCCAAGGCGATGCTGCGGCACGGCGTGATCAAGAAGCGCACCTGCCACGTCACGATCGAGGTGGATGAGAAGGCGCCGAAGGCGGCCAAGTACAAGGCCGCCGGCGCGGTCGGCACACCGGCCCCCGTCGCAACCGCGACGGCGGCCGAAGGGAAGGCGTAATGGGCCAGAAGATCAATCCCGTCGGGCTGCGGCTCGGGATCATCCGGAGCTGGTACTCCCGGTGGTTCGCGGACCGGGGCACGTACACGAACTACCTGCATGAGGACCTGAAGCTGCGGAAGTTCATCAAGAACCGGATGTACCAGGCCGGCATCTCGACGATCGACATCGAGCGGACGACCCAGCGGGTCATCATCAACATCCACTCGGCCAAGCCGGGCATGATCATCGGCAAGCGCGGCGTGGAGATCGAGCAGCTGCGCAACGAGCTGCAGGCCCGCACCGGCCGCCAGGTCTTCGTGAACATCCACGAGGTCCGGGTGCCGGAAGTGGACGCCCAGCTCGTGGCGGAGAACATCGCCGGGCAGCTCCTCAAGCGGGTCTCGTACCGCCGGATCATGAAGAAGGCCGCGCTGCTCTCGATGCGCGGCGGCGCCAAGGGCATCAAGAGCGCGCTCTCGGGCCGGCTGGCCGGCGCCGAGATCGCCCGCTACCAGCGCGACGTGCTGGGCAAGGTCCCGCTCCACACCCTGCGCGCCGAGATCGACTACGGCCATGCCACGGCCTACACCACCCACGGCACGATCGGCGTCAAGGTGTGGATCTACAAGGGCGACGCCCTCTTCCCGCACCGCGGGACGGCCGCGACGATCGCCGGTCGCGGCCGGCCGGCCCCCGGGACCGTGGTCGGGCCGACCGTGGTTCCGGGCGTGCCCGCGGCCCCGGTCGCGCCGGTGGCCGCGCCCGAGGTTCCGGCGGCCGAGGCGCCCGCGGCCGTTGCGGCGCCGGCCACGCCCCCGGTGGGGGCCTGACGCCATGCTCCTGATGCCCAGCCGCGTCAAGCACCGCAAGGAACAGCGGGGCCGCCGCGCGGGGATCTCGAAGGGCGCCACGACGCTCAGCTTCGGGAGCTTCGGCCTCAAGGCCGAGGAGAACTGCTGGATGAACGGCAAGCAGATCGAGGCCATGCGGGTGTGCCTCACGCGCGGCCTCAAGAAGGGCGGCAAGCTCTGGATCCGGCTCTTCCCGAACAAGCCGGTCTCGGGCAAGCCGCTGGAGACCCGGATGGGGAAGGGCAAGGGTGCCCCGGCGTACTGGGTGGCGGTCGTCAAGCGTGGCCGCATCCTGGTCGAGGTGGACGGCGTGCCGCGCGACATCGCGAAGCTGGCGCTCCGGCAGGCCGCGTACAAGCTGCCGATCCACACCCGGTTCATCGAGCGCATGAGCCTCGAGGAGGTCCGGTGAGCAAGGGGACGAAGCCCGTGGAGCTGGAGCGGCTGGGCGTGGCCGAGCTCGACGCGAAGGCGGCGGGCCTGCGCACGCAGCTCTTCAAGCTGCGCGTGCAGCACGCGCAGCGGCAGCTGGCCAAGCCGGCCGAGCTGCGCACGGCGAAGCGCGAGCTCGCCCGGATTCTGACGATCGCCGCCGCGAAGCGGCGGCAGGGGGAGAAGGCGTCATGAAACAGCAGCGCGGGGTCGTGGTGAGCGCCAAGATGACGCGCGCCGTCGTGGTCCGGATGGAGCAGCTCGTGCAGCACCCGGTCTACAAGAAGTACGTGATGAAGCGCACGAACGTGAAGGCGCGCGACGAGCTGAAGTGCCATGAGGGCGACGTGGTCTCCCTCGCGGAGACCCGTCCGCAGTCCGCCGGCATCCGCTGGCGGATCGTGCGGGTGCTCGGCCGGCGCGCCCTCTCGGCGGGCGAGGAGCCGATGCCGGCATGATCCAGCCGATGACGATCCTCGACGTCGCCGACAACTCGGGGGCGAAGCGCATCCTCTGCATCCGCGTGATGGGCGGCAGCAAGCGCCGGACCGCGACCCTGGGCGACCTCATCATCGCCTCGGTGCGGCAGGCCACCCCGGGCGGGGCGGTCAAGGACCACGAGGTCGTGCACGCGGTCATCGTCCGGGTCCGCAAGGAGCTGCGCCGCGCCGACGGGAGCTATGTGCGGTTCGACGACAACGGGGCCGTGATCGTGAACGACCAGATGAACCCGCGCGGCACGCGCATCTTCGGCCCGGTGGCGCGGGAGCTGCGGGACAAGAGCTTCATGAAGATCATCTCGCTCGCGCCGGACGTGGTCTGAGCAAGGAGTCACCGATGGAACCCGTGTTGCACGTGAAAAAGGGCGATTTCGTGAGTGTGCTGGGCGGCAAGGACCGGGGCAAGACCGGCCGGGTCCTGACCGTCTATCCGCGCCTGGGCTCGGCCGTGGTCGAGAAGATCGCGGTCGTGAAGAAGCACGCCAAGCCGACCCAGAAGAACCCGCAGGGCGGGATCACGACGATGGAGATGCCGGTCCCGGTGTCGCGCCTGATGGTGGTGTGCATGGCCTGCCGCCGCCCCACCCGGCTGAAGCGCATGACGCTCCCCTCGGGGGTCAAGGTGCGCGTCTGCCGGCACTGCAACGAGCAGCTGGACAAGACCTGACATGGCCAACCTGCTGACCGAATACCGCGCGACGATCCGGCCGAAGCTGACCGAGCAGTTCAAGCTGAAGAACCCGCTCGCGGCCCCGGCCCTCAAGAAGGTCGTGATCAACATGGGCGTGGGCGAGGCGACGCAGACGCCCAAGGACCTGGACGCCGCCGTCGAGCAGCTTGCGACGATCGCGGGGCAGAAGCCCGTGATCCGCCGCGCCAAGAAGTCCATCTCGAACTTCAAGGTCCGCAAGGGCCAGGCGATCGCCTGCATGGCGACCCTCCGGGGCCCCCGGATGTACGAGTTCTTCGAGCGGCTGGTGCGGTTCGCGCTGCCCCGCATCCGCGATTTCCGCGGGGTACCGGTGGACTCGTTCGACGGGCGGGGCAACTACTCCCTGGGCATCCGGGAGCAGACCATCTTCCCGGAAATTGACTATGATAAAGTGGACAAAGTTCGCGGGATGGACATCACGATCGTGACGACGGCCGGCACGGACGAGCCGGCCCGGGCCCTCCTCATCGCTCTGGGCATGCCCTTCGCGCGCAAGACGTCGTAACCCTCAACCAGGAGCACCAGGACACCATGGCCAAGAAATGCCTGATTGAAAAGCAGAAGCGCAAGCCGAAGTTCGCCGTGCGCCGGTACAACCGGTGCCTGCTGTGCGGCCGGCCGCGGGGCTTCCTCACGCGCTTCCAGATGTGCCGGATCTGCTTCCGGAACCTCGCGAGCGAGGGCTACATCCCCGGCGTGACCAAGGCGAGCTGGTAATGCCCTCCACCGATCCGATCGCCGACCTCTTCGCCGCGCTCCACAACGCCTCGGTGGCGTACCTGGACTCCGCGCGCGTGGCCGATTCGCGGTTCAAGCAGTCGGTCCTCAAGACCCTGCAGGCCGAGGGCTTCATCAAGTCCTTCCAGCTCGCCGGCGACAAGTCCGGCCGCAAGAAGCTGGAAGTCCACCTGGCGTACGGCCCCAAGCGCGAGCGGCTCCTGAACGGCGTCAAGCGGATGAGCAAACCCGGCCGCCGGGTGTACATCAGCCTGGCCGACATCAAGCCGTACCTGCGCCGGCTGGAAGTCCCGCTCCTGTCCACGCCCCAGGGCATCCTGACGGGCGCCCAGGCGTTCGCCCGCAAGACCGGCGGCGAGCTCCTGGCCCTGGTCTGGTAGCTCGATGACTCGCTGCCGCATTCGTATGAACACCGTTGATAATCGTCGCCGCCATTCGGCGGCGCTGGCGGTGATGTAATGGCGCTGTCCAGGGTCGGACGCGCGCCGGTCGTACTCCCCGCGGGGGTCAAGGGCGAGGTGGCGGGCAACGAGGTGCGGGTCCAGGGCCCGAAGGGCAAGCTGTCCATCCAGGTGCCGCCGGGCATCGTGGTGGCGTTCGCCAACAACACCTTCACGGTCACCCCGGCGACGGACACGCGGCTCAAGGAGCGCGACCTCTCGTCGCGGCACGGCCTGACCCGGGCGCTGATCCGGAACATGGTCGGCGGCGTCGTCACCGTCTACGAGCGGAAGATCGAGCTGATGGGCGCCGGGTTCCGCCCGACCATCACCGGGAACAAGCTGTCCATGACGCTCGGGTTCTCGCACCCGGTCGTCGTGAACCTGCCGGAGGGCGTGACGGCCAAGGCCGAGAAGGTCGAGGCCGGGGCGCGCGGCGAGGAAAAGCACACGATCACCCTCTCCGGGTGCGACAAGGCCGTCGTCGGCGAGCTGGCGGCCAACATCCGGAAGATCAAGAAGGCCGACGTGTACAAGGGCAAGGGGATCCGGTACGCCGGCGAGCAGGTGCGCAAGAAGGCCGGGAAGGCCGCGGCCACCGCCGGCGGGACGGGAGGCAAGTAATGCGCTCCACCGCCCGCGCCGACCGCCGCGTCATCCGCCAGCGCCGCGCCCGGGCCACGCTGGCCGGCACGCCCGCGCGCCCGCGGCTCGTGGTGTACCGGAGCCTCAAGCACATCTACGCGCAGCTCGTGGACGACGCGGCGGGCAAGACGCTGGCGGCCGCGAGCTCGCAATCCCCGGAGCTCAAGGACCAGATCAAGCACGGGGGCAACAAGGATTCCGCGGCGAAGGTGGGCACGCTGATCGCCACCCGCGCCGCGAAGCTGGGCATCAAACAAGTCGCGTTCGACCGCGCCGGATTCCGCTACCACGGCTGCGTGGCCGCGGTCGCCGAATCCGCCCGCAAGGCGGGACTGGAGTTCTAGGCACCATGGCACACATTGATCCCTCGCAGCTCGAGCTCAAGGAAAAGGTCATCGCGGTGAACCGCGTCGCCAAGGTCGTCAAGGGCGGCAAGCGGTTCCACTTCAGCGCGCTCGTCGCCGTCGGCGACGGGAAGGGCCACGTCGGCGTGGCGCTGGGCAAGGCGGGCGAGGTGCCCGACGCGATCCAGAAGGCGATCGAGAAGGCGAAGAAGCACCTGGTCCGCGTCCCGCTGCGGGGCACCACCCTCACCGGGCCGGTGATCGGGCATTTCGGCGCGAGCAAGGTGCAGTTCCGCCCCGCGGCCCCGGGCACGGGCCTGATCGCCGGCGGCGGCGTCCGCACGGTCCTGGAGCTGGCCGGCGTCCACGACGTCCTCGCCAAGTCGCTGGGCAGCACGAACGAGCACAATATCGTCAAGGCCGCGTTCGACGCATTCGAAAAGCTCGGCACCTGGTACGCCGCGCGCGGGCTGCGCCGGCAGGCCACCGGCGCCGAGCCGCGGGTGGCGGCGTGAGCGAGCCCATGGGCGGACACCCCGGCGGTCTCTCACCCGC
>CAYNUZ010000123.1:0-7372 GCA_964400385.1 uncultured bacterium
GCGACCAGCATCGGCAACTGCTCCTCCAGATCGGCGGAGAGCTGGCAGTACTCCAAGGCCGTCCAGGGCAGCACCCCGCCCTCGTTCGAACGGCTGCGCTGGGGATGCACCATCGCCGCGACTCCGCGGGGACGAATCATCCTGCCGCTCCGCCCGATCTGGTCCGGATTGGCCGCGGACACCGCGGTGTTCGCGGCGTGCTCGTGGATGCTGGCGGCGGTGTTGGGCGGGGCCCGCGCGGCGCTGCGCAGGTCGCGGGGCTGCTGCGCTCGGTGCGGGTACGACCTGCGCGGGCTGGCCGGGGCCCCGTGCCCTGAGTGCGGCCAGGCGGCGTAAGCCTCACTTCGGTGCCAAATCCCACGCGAACACGGACTGCCCACCGGCGATCCCGACTTCGCACGCCACCCATCGCCCGTCGGCTGAGACCACAGCGCCCGATCCCGGCGTTCCCCCGGAGACGGCCAGCGTCGCGACCGTCGCCCCGCTCGCGGTGTCGATCACGGCCAGGATCGGCGGCCGCGACCGGACCTCGTACCGGCCGTCGCGCGAGCGGCCCAGCGGCGTCCCTGGGGCACTGGGCAGGGCGGCCGCCGAATCCGTCGCAGGGTCGATCCTCCACGTAGCCCCGACCGGCCACAGGGCGACCTCGATCGAACCGGACGGACCCGGCCACGCGTTCAGATTCGAGAACGCCGGGAGCGAGACGCTGAACGTGCGGTGCCCCGCCTCTTGAGGCACCGTGATTTGGACCGGAGCCGCCCCGCCACCCCACTGCAAGGCCGACCAGCGACGCCTCGGGCCGACCACGAAGCGCCGGTTCGTGGCCACCCGCGCACCTGCGGCCCCCCCGGCGTAGGTCGAAGTCAGATCGGCGATCTGTGTGACACGGGCGGTGCGTACGTTCACGGCCTCGAGCGTCTCGTGGTACGTCGGACCGGACCCGTAGTGGTACGTCTGGATGTACACCTCCGCCCCATCCGGCGAAGGGCCCACCATGCTGCGCGTCACACCCGGCTCGGCCTCAAAGAGAGCCAGGAGCTGACGCCCGCTCTCCAGATCGGCAACGACAACTGGCATCGACCAGCCCGGCGTCTTCGACGGCTCGCTCACGTACACGAACCACCGCCCGTCCGCGGAGAGCGTGCTGTTGTCCATGCCGTAGACCAGGAACGGGCCAAGCACGCCCAGGTCCTTGCGCTCGGGCAGGCCCCAAAGAAAGAGTCGGTGCGCCTCGGCCCAGTTCCACGGGCGCCTCTGCACCGACAGGCGACCCAGCACCCTCCCGGCCGCGGGGAAGGGCCAGGCGGGCGCGCCGAACGGCCCCAAGGGCTGAAGCGTCAGGGCCAGGACGACGACGCACACAAACGCCGGCGCCCCAAGCAGGAACACCGGCCAGAGCGCTCGTCCCAGCCGGTCCCGGCCAACCACCGGCTTGGCCAGCGAACCACACTCGGGGCACCGGCCAACCGACCCCAGCCACCGCGGCTTCCCATCCTCGCCGTATCCGGCGATCGGCTCGACCAGTTCGTAGCTGCAGCGCCGGCAATAGATCAGGCCCGGCCGCTGCGGACGCGACAGCAATCGCAGTGCCGCCCTGCACAGAAGAACTATGCAAGCGAGGAGCACCAGCGCCGCCGCTGAGGGTGCGTGCCAGATCACCGCCTGAAAGAGGCTGTGTTCTGTCCCGGGCTGCTCGATCACCAGGGTCGGGCCGCTCGGGATGATGTCCAGGCGCGGGTTCCACGTGGCGCCATCGCGCTCGGCTCTGAGCGGGATGCGGAGCATGGGTTCGATGGCGGCTTGCACGGGAGACCTCTCGCTCTGACTTGCCGGTTGTATCACGCCGGGCGGCCGAGCGGAGCCGCGGCGCGTCCACTGATACACTCGGCCCATGAATCTGTTCCGCCGCCTTCTGATTTGTGCCGCGCTCGCGCTGGTCTTCCGCCCCGTCCTGGCGCAGGACAACCTCGGGACCCCGGCCGCGCAGCCCGCCGAGCCGGCGCCGTCGGGCGCCTTCTCCGTCACGTTCGACCCCGCCGCCTGCGACCACCCCTACTCCGGGCGGGTCTACATCGTGCTCGCCAAGCGGGGCCGACCCGAGCCACGGCTCCAGATGGGCAGTTGGTTCGGGGATGGGCAGGTGTTCTCCATCGATGTGAAGGGCGTCGCCCCGGGCGGGTCGGTAAAGCTCGGCCCCGAGTCGCTGAGCTTCCCGCAGGCCTACGCGGATATCGCCGCGGGCTACCTCTTCGCCCAGGCCGTGGCGAAGGTCAACCCCGACTCGCCCAACCCCGGGCGCGGCGATGGGGACCTGTACAGCGCCCCGGTCAACTTCTCGTTCAAGGCCGGCGCGCCGAGTGTCCTGGAGTTCAAGCTCGACCGCCACTTCGTCTCCCGCGCCTTCCGCGAGACCGAGCGCGTCAAGCTGTTTGAGATGGTCAGCCCGAGCCTCTCGGCCCACTACGGCAGGCCGTTCACGATGCACGCGGGCATCATCCTCCCCGACGGCTGGGAGGACGACGCGTCGAAGCACTATCCGACGCTCTATTTCATCGGCGGCTTCGGCGGCAACCACTTCACCGCGCACCAGATGGCCCCGACGGCCGCGGCCGACGAGAACGCCAAGCACATCCTGTGGGTCGTGCCCGATCCCACGTGCGGCCTTGGGCACTCGGTCTTTGCCGACAGCGCGAACAACGGCCCGTGGGGCAAGGCGCTGGTCGAGGAGTTGATCCCCGCTGTCGAGCAGAAGTTCCACGGCTCGGGCGACGGTGCGCACCGCTTCGTCACGGGAATCTCGTCGGGGGGCTGGTCGAGCCTGTGGTTGCAGGTGGCGTACCCCGACGCGTTCGCGGGCGTCTGGTCCCACTGCCCCGACCCGGTTGATTTCCGCGACTTCCAGCGGATCGACCTGTACGCCCCCGACGCCAACATGTACCGGGATGCCAAGGGCCAGCGCCGCCCGCTGGCACGCCGCACGGTGGACGGCGAGGACAAAGTCTCGCTCTGGTACGACGACTTCGTCCGCCAGGAGACGGTGATGGGTCCGGGCGGACAGATCCACTCGTTCGAGGCCGTCTTCAGCCCGCGCGGCCCCGACGGCACGCCGCGCCCTCTCTTTGACCGGACCACCGGGGCGGTCGACCCGGTCACGGCCAAGGCCTGGGAGCCGTACGACATCCGCCTCGTGCTGGAGCGGAACTGGGCCACGCTCGGCCCGAAGCTCAACGGCAAACTGCACGTGTACGCCGGGGGCGTGGACACATTCTACCTGGACGGCGCGGCCAGGCTGCTCAAAGAGTCGCTCCAGAAGCTCGGGAGCGATGCCCAGGTCACCATCGTCGACGGGATGCCCCATTCGATCCACCAACCCGGCATGCAGGACATGTACAAGACGATCGTCGGCGCCAAGTGATCGCCCACTGAATCCCATCCATCAAGGACCACCCATGACCCTCCTCCCCCTGTCGCTCCTCCTCCTCGCCCAGCCCCCGGCCGCCACGGCCCAACCGCTCAAGGCCCCGCCGGTGGTCACGCCGGGTCCGCAACCGACGATGCAGCCGCCGCCGTCCGACGCCGTCGTCCTCTTCGATGGCTCGTCCCTCTCCGGGTGGGCCACGCGCGACGGCAAGCCCGCGGGATGGAAGCTCGCCGACGGCATCATGACCTGCCAGCCCAAGACCGGCGACATCGTCTCGGCCAAGACCTTCGGCTCGGCCCAGATCCACGTCGAGTTCATGACACCGGTCGAGGAGGGCGAGGGCCAGGAGCGCGGCAACAGCGGCGTCTACATCCACGGCCGCTACGAGGTCCAGGTGCTCGATTCCTATAAGTCCGAGACGTACCCGGACGGCCAGTGCGGATCTATCTATAAGCAGCACGTCCCGCTCGCCAACGCCTGCCGGCCCCAGGGACAGTGGCAGACCTACGACATCATCTTCCACGCCGCGGCATTCGACGGGTCCGGGAAAAAAACCGCCGACGCCCGCGCGACCGTGCTGCACAACGGCGTGCTGATCCAGGACAACGCCGACATCATCGGCCCCACCGGCGGCGCGATCGGCCAGAATGAGACCCCCACCGGCCCCCTGCTGCTCCAGGAGCACGGCCACCAGGTCCGATACCGCAACGTCTGGTATCGGCCGCTCTAGCGGCCCGCCGCGGCACCGGGGATCGGGCCGGAGCAGGCCCCTAAAGGCCGCAGGGTTTCCCACCCCCGCCGCGCCCGCGTAGACAGACCCGTCCCCGTCCGTTGACGACACCATGACTGGCCCGCAACCCGGGTGTATTTGAGAGTACACCCGAGCGTTTAGCATCCGTCGCTTTCCGCGCCGGGTGGACGCTCGCAGGAGCCAGCCATGAAGGCCTTCACTCTTCTCTCCGTTCTGGCCGCGTGTGCCGGGTCCGCCTACGCCGGCGGCATCTCCGGCTCGGGCCTGGTCGTCCTCAACCCCTCCGCCAGCGGTGCGCTGACGATGACGGGCAACTCGACGATTTTCGTGCCCACCCACGCCGTCTACGTGAACTCCAGCTCGTCGTCCGCCGTCCGCACGGTCGGCAACGCCTCGCTGGATGTGCCCGACGTGTACATCTGCGGCGGCTTCAGCTTCTCGAGCAACTCCGGGTGCACGGGCGCGGTCCACGTGTCCTGCGTCGCCTATTCCAACCCGATGTCCGCCTTTGCGTTCCCGTCCGCGGCCGGCATGTCCTCGCACGCCGCCGTCTCGATCGGCGCGGGCCAGAACCAGACGCTCCAGCCCGGGTACTACCCCAACGGCATCAGCATCACCGGCAACTCGAGCGTCGTCTTCAGCCCCGGCGTCTACCTGGTCGGGAACAAGTTCAAGATCACCGCCGGCTCGATCTCGGGCCAGGGCGTCAGCATCGTCATGCTCAACGGCGCGCTGAGCATCGCCGGCGCCTCCTCGCTCGTCCTGACGCCGCCGTCGGACGGCGCCATGGCCGGCATGGTCATCTGTCAGCCCTCGTCGAACTCCAGCAACATGAGCCTGGCCGGCGGCAGCGGCACCAGCGTCAGCGGCGCCATCTACCTGCCCAACGGCGTGCTCTCGCTGGTCGGCACCAGCTCCCTCGAGGCCGACGGCCCGCTGTTCGGCGACCTGGTCGTTGCCGACAGAGTCTCCCTGACGGGCAACGGCGCGGTCAAGATCGGTCACCCCGAGATGACCGCCATCAGCCTCCCCCACCTGCCCCTGGCCGACTGACGCCGGGATCGCTCCTGCAAAACCACGGGCCCGCGGCCAAGCCGCGGGCCCGTGTCTTTTTTCACCCCGACCGGCCCGTCGATCACGGGCACCCGGCCGCGAACTGGTTCAGGAAGCAGGTGAAGTCCAGCACGTTGATCGCCGGCGGCGTCGTGCTGCCGTCGCAGTTGGCAAAGGTGCTGGCCGCGGCAAAGCGGTTCAGGAAGCACGTGAAGTCGTTGACGTTCAGCACCGGCGACGTGGTCGAGCAGTCGCAGTTGGCCGCGCAGAACGTCAGGGCCGCGGCGGCGCTCGTTGTGCTGCCGCACCCGTTCGTCACGACCACGTCGTACGACCCGGCGTCCGCGCCCGACATGTTGGAGATCGTGAGCGTAATGCTGGTGGACCCGAGCAGCGTCGAGCCGGTAGCGGTCGAGCCGTCGATCAGCGGCACGCCGTTGCGCCGCCACTGGTAGCTGGGGAACGCGCCGGCCGCCGCCCGCACGGTGAAGGTTCGCTGCCCGGCCGGGCAGCCTTGGGCCGGCGCGGGCGATGTGATGACAATGGGAGTTGGGGCCGAGACCCACGCGGCGATGGAGTTGGCCGTATTCCCAGCCGCGAGCGTAAAGTCGCCCCCGGCGATGAGCTGGGCGTAGTCCGGCCCCGACCCGTCCAGGTCGCACGGCATGGCGGCGTAGACGGTGGTGCCGTTGACGCTGGCGCCGAAGCCCTGCCAGGCGGTCCCGTCCCAGTGCGCGATGCGGTTGATGGTCGTCGCGCCCGACGCTGTGAAAGCCCCGCCCGCCCCGAGCTTCGAGGGCGCCGCCCCGGGCCCGTCCCGGTCCCAGGTTGTCACCCCGCGCACCCTGCCGTTCCGCCCCGCGCCCACGGCCTGGAACGCCGCGCCGTCCCACCGGGCGATCCGGGCCGCGGTCACCCCGTTGACGGCCGTGAAATCGCCGGCCAGGAACATCTGGTCCCCGGTCCCCGGGTCCCAGTGCGAGAGCGCCCAGACGGTGCTGTTCGGACCCGTGCCGAAGCCGGTCCACGTCAGGCCGTCGAAGCTCGCCAGCCGGTTGATCGCGGTGCCCCCCGCGCTCGTGAATATCCCGCCCGCCACCAGCACCGGCGGCAGGGGCCCGTTGCCGTCAGGGTCCAGCGTCGTCAAGGCCAGGACCGCCCCGTTCATTCCCGAGGCCAGCGGCTGCCACGCCGCGCCGTCCCACCGGGCAATCCGGTTGCACGAGACGCCGCCGGCGGTGGTGAACTGCCCGCCCGCGATCAGTTGCGGCTGGATCGGGCCCGCGCCGTCCGGGTCCCAGGTCGTGAGCGCATTCACGTCATTGTTCATCCCCGTCCCCAGCGGCTGCCAGGTCTGCGTCGCCACGTCCCAGCGCGCGATCGAGTTGCCGCCGACAGAAAAGTGCCCCCCGATGATCAGTTGCGGCGGCTGCGGGCCCGCGCCGTCCGGGTCCCACGTCGTCACGACGAAGACCGCCGCCGCCGCGTTCGTCCCGACCCCGTCCCCCAACGGGTGCCAGGTCACCCCGTCCCAGCGCGCGATCCGGTTCACCGCAACGCCCGCCGCGGACCCGAAGGCCCCCGCCGCGATGAGCTGGGTCGGCAGCGGGCCGCTCGCGTCCGGGTCCCACGTGGTCATCGAGTACACCGCCCCGAGGATTCCCGCCGGAACCCCGAAGTCCCCGTCCCACTGCTGCACGCCCTGCGCCCGCGCGGCCCCGGCGCTCAGGGCCAGCACCCCCACCGACGTGCACGCGCGACCCGTCCACAACGCACGATTCGAACGCTTCATGGCTTACTCCTCCGCGGCCGCGTGGCGGCCGCCCTTGCGAACGAACTTCATTCCCATCCCGGCGTCCAGCGTGTCGCCGTGCCGGGTGTACACCTGCGCACCACCACCACCCTTGACGATCACGCGGTCGCCATCGACCTCGTACCCCGCGACGTACGTCATCCCCAGCGGCGCCCCCACGTAGACCTTCCCGCCGCGGAACTCGAGCTTCCCGGGGCCGCCCACCTCGTCGTACTCCCCGCTCAGGGCCCCGTCCCGGAGGGCAACCATCCCCGCGAACCCGGCAATGCCCAGGAGCAGGGCCCCGAACCCGACGGCCACACGGTAAACCCCCATGCCGTCCATCGTGTCTCTT
>CAYNUZ010000124.1:0-7275 GCA_964400385.1 uncultured bacterium
GGACGCCGAACCGCCAGCCCGCCAGCGCCGCGAGGAGGAACACCGGCCCGAGCAGCGGGGCGGCGCACTGCCACGGATAGGTGGACCCGAGCGGATCGGCCCGCCCCAGGAGCGCAAGGACGGGGAAATAGGTCACGGCCGCCACGGGCACGATCCAGATGAACCCGAACCGGAGCCACGGCCGGTAGATCGAGATCGGGTACTGCGCTGTCTCGACACCGCCGTACGTGAGGATGTTGAAGATCTCCAGCGATTCGACGGTCCAGAACGAGACGGTCGCGGCGATGACGATCAGACCGTAGAAGAGGCAGGCCCCGCCCGCCAGCGCCCCGAGGAGGATCATGATCCGGGCAAACCCCCACGCGACCCCCAGCCGGGAGGCCCCCCAGCCCAGCACGAGCAACCCCTGCCCCAGCCGCCCGAGATTCCTGAGGAGGAGCTGCCGGCCGGCCACCTGCAGGATCGTGGACCGGGGCCGGGTCAGCACGGTATCGAACTCGCCGGACCGGATCATTGCGGAGAACGTATCGAACCCGCGCCCGACGCCCTCGGCCAGCGCGTACGACGTCTGGGCGACGCCGTAGAGCAGGGCGACCTCGGGAAGATGCCAGCCCCCGACCGAGCCGAACCGGTCAAACAGCACCCAGATGCCCGCCACCTCGGTGGCGGTCAGGAAGCCGTGGCCGAGCACGGACATCAGGAAGGCCCCGCGGTACTGCATCTGGCTGCGGACAGATGCCCGGATGAGCGCCAGGTAGAGCCGAAGCGATCCGGTGAGATCAGCCACCGGCGATCACGAGCCGCCGGACGCCCCGCCGCGCCACGACGACGCCCAGCCATGCCAGGGCGGCCGCCCATGCCAGCTGCCCGCCGATTTCCACCACCGCCGCGGCCGGGGGAATGTCGCCGGACCAGATGCGGCAGGGAACGTCCATCATGCCCCGGAATGGGAGGGCCCGGATCAACCACTGGAGGCGGTCAGGAAACAGCGGGAGCGGCATCAACAGCCCCGAAAGCACCCACACGCACGGGTTCACGAGCCAGCGAACGCCCTCCCCTGCCAGGTTCCAGAGGAGCGTCATGGAAAGGACGGTGGTCAGGGCGGCGGAAAGGAGGACGGAGGCCACCGTGCTGGCGGCCCAGCACCAGGCCTGCGCCGCGCCCGGCGGCAGGGCCAGCCCGCCCGCCAGCCACGCGATCACGAGAAGCGGCACCGCCCGCAGCAACGTCGGCGCAGTCCGCAAAGCGACACTCCGCGCGTACCAGTTCCCGAACAGTCCCACCGGCCGGAGCAGCTCCGTGGCGATCCCGCCCGACCGGACGAGCGCGGCAAGCTCCCCGTCGACATTGAATCCAAGAATCATGATGGTGGCCTGGCTCAGCCAGATGTAGGTCCGCACGTGGTCTATGGGGATCGGCACCCCGCCCGGCGGCGCCTCGCGATAGAAGGCCTCGAGGATCATGATCCGGATCCCGCCCCAAAAAAGCTGGGTCAGGAACCCCGCAAGCGCCGCGGCGCGGTAGGTCAGCAGCGCCTGCCACCGGGCGCGGAAGATCGCCGCATACGGCCTCACGGCGCCTGCTCCCGGTACAGCCGGGCGACGGCCTCCGTGAGCCTGCCCCGGTGTTTCGAGAGGCGGCGGAGCTCCGGCAGGGACCCGTCCAGCAGGATGCGGCCGTCGGCGATGAGGATGACCCGTTTGCACAGCGCCTCGATGTCGTCCATGTCGTGCGTCGTCAGGATGATCGTCACGCCCTCCCGGCGGTGGAGGTCCCGGACGATGTCGCGCAGCGCCAGCTTGGCGTCGGGGTCGAGCCCGATCGTCGGCTCGTCCAGGAAGAGGACCTCCGGCCGGTGCAGGAGCGCGGCGGCGAGGTCGCACCGCATCCGCTGGCCCAGGCTGAGCTGGCGGACCGGGGTGTCGAGCAGCCGCCCCAGCTTCAGGGCCGCCACCAGCGCGTCCCGGGTCCTCCGGTGCGCGGCGGGCGCGACCCGGTAGACATCCCGCAACAGGTCGAAGGAGTCGCGGACCGGCAGGTCCCACCAGAGCTGCGACCGCTGGCCGAAGACGACCCCGATCCGGCCGACGTGCGCGATCCGGTCCCGCCACGGCACCCGGCCCGCCACCTCGCAGGTCCCGGCGTCCGGCACCAGGATGCCCGCCATGATCTTGATCGTGGTGGACTTCCCCGCGCCGTTCGGGCCGATGTACCCCACCATCTCGCCGGGGCGGATCGAAAACGAGACCCCGGCCAGGGCCGTCACGGTGCGGTACCGCGGCAGGAGCACCTGCCGGAGCGCACCCAGCCGGCCGGTGGCCGGTGCCCGGACCCGGAAGGTCTTGACCAGCCCGTCCACGACGATGCCCTCCGTCATTGCGCCGCCACGATCTTCACAATCCGGCGATGGCCGTGGGCATCCAGGAACACGAGCAGGTAGACCCCGCGCGCAACCGGTCCGTGCGCCGCCCGCAGGCACCAGGTGACGTGCCCGGCGGAGAGGGCGCCATCGTCCAGCCGCTTCACCAGCCGGCCGGAGGCGGTATAGACCGCGGCCGTCACCCCCGGCGGGACCCGGGTCACCTCCACGCACCCCAGCATGGCCGGGGTGATCACCGTGGGTTCGACCACGATGTCGGCGAGGACCGACCCCGTCGGCGTCGCCGTGACCGCGGGCGGTGGCGTGGTCAGCGGGGGGAACGGCGGCATGTGCTCCTCCGTCACCCGGATGCCGTCCACCCGCACGGTGGCCGTTGCGCCGGGCGAGATGAGGCCGATGCCCGCGCGCAGCCCGGTGGGTTCGAAGGCGGTCGAAGACCACTCGAAACGCTGCACCACCGCGCCGTCAATGGACAGGACCGAGGTGGTCTCGCGGGTCCCGTTGCGCCGCACCTCCAGCCGCCAGTGGTGCCACGCCCCGGTCGGGACGATGAACGCGTTGTCCAGCCCGTTCAGGACCGGGCCGGGATTCTCGACCGCAATCCCGGCGACGAGATTCCCCGATACCTTCCGGACATACGCCGCCGTGGACAGCCCGGCGCCGTTGACGAACTCCAGGAGGTAGACCGCCTGGGTGCTGGCCAGCCCGAGCGAGACCGGGTTGATCCAGGCCTCCGCGGTCCACTCGTACCGGGCCGCGGGCAGCGGGATCTCGACGGCCGCGGACTGCAGGCTCCCCTCCGTCGTCGAGGCGTCGAGGCAGGTGATTCCCCACCCGCCGTCGTGGGCGGCCGCGGGGTCGGCGAAGACCGTGGTCCCGGTTCCCGACGCGCTGGTCACGGCGGTCCACCCGGCCGGCGGCACGACGCCGGACTCCGCCGACACCGACTCGTCGAAGGCGGTCTGCGAGGGCACCGCGAACGGCCCGCCCGTCACGGCGTGGCCGGCGATGTCGGTCACCGTGACCCGCAGGCCGTCGCAATTGGCCGGGAGGTTGCGCACCAGGACCCCCTCCCGGATGTCCGGCCGCCCTTCGAGGACCATGTTCGAGGTCTGGTACCCCTCGAGCCCGATGTCGTTCGTGAAGAGGTTCTCGTCGCCGTTCCCCTCGAAGACCGTGGCCTTGTCGTCCAGGTGCACGGTCCGGGTACCGAGCACGGACGCGCCGTTCAGGAGGTCCACCGCGACCCGCCGGAGGTCGCCCTCCTCCTTCGTCCCCGCGCCGAACAGGATCCGCGCCGACCGCAGGCCCCCGGTCGTATCGAACCGGTTGAGGCCCTCGACCGTGAAGGTGAAGTTGACGGTGTCCGCGTACGGCATCACGTCCAGCGGGTGGATGCTGTCATATTGCCAATTGGTGTTGTGCCGGATCTCGAAGTGCAGGTGGTCGTACGTGGCGTCGTCGTGCCCGACGTACCCGACGATCGCGCCCTGGACGACGGTCGCCCCCGGCACGATGCCCGGCTGGATCGCGGAGAGGTGGAGGTAGTTGACGAACAGGACGGTGCCCGACGGGTCCACGACCCGGAGGATGACGTGCCGGGACGAGTACTGGTCGGTGCCCGCCACGTCCGCGCGGAACACCGTCCCGTCGGCGACGGCGTAGCACGTGGTGCCCAGGGCGGCGGGCAGGTCAATGCCGTCGTGGAAGTCCCAGATCGCGTAGTCCTCGCGCGGCCCGAACGAGGTGTTCATGAGGTCCTGGGTGGTGGTGCCGGAGAGCGGCCAGACGTACGGCGCCGCGGCGGCCGGGACGGCGTCGAGTGAGACCGCGACGAGGAGCCCGGCGGCGATGCGCGGCAGGAGGCGGGAGGCGGATCGCATCAGGCACCCAGTCTCCCAAAAAGCGCCGCCCCCCGTCCGGGATTGCGGCGGGGGGAGGCGGTTCGGAATGGAGGAGCCGTCGAATGGTTGCGGGGTGCTTACTTCCCCCCCGGAGCGGGCGAGGGCCCGCCGTCGCCGCCGTCGTCATGCGGATTGTGCTGCCGGGCCAGCACGCTGACATGGGCACCGACCTCGGGGCCGGTGAACATTTCCAGGATGGCCTGCACCATCGCCACGAACCCGTCATTGCTGCCGGGTGCGGCCTGGGCCGGTGCCGCCAAGGAGAGGAAAACCACGATCCCCGTTCCCAACATGAGCCTGTTCGCCATCGTGCGCATTGGTGTCTGCACTCCACGAAGTGGATGGCTTGAAGCTCCAGCGGAAGGTCACTTCAGTCCCCTTTCGCTGGCACCTGGCTACCCTCGCTGCGGATCTCTCAGGAATCCGCCGATGGGCCCTCGGGGCTCGTCCAAGGGACTCGCCCCCCGCTTCCGCGGTAGTTTTGCGTCGCCCGGTTTCCCGGGGTTTGCCGAAATCAACGACCTGGGACCCTGGCGCGGGCGCCCTCGCAGGGACGCGACACGCGGTGTCTTGCCTTCATTCGATACCCGCCCGCAGGCCGTGTCAATCCCCCACCAGCCTCCGTCGCTCCCGGGTCGGTGGGTTGCATCAACCATGCCGGGCGTCCGACTGGACCCCGCTCCCCGCATCGGGTGTAATCATCCGGATGCCAGCCTATGCATTTTCCGGGCCGCGCCGGGTCCAGTTGGACGCCCTCCTCGACACGCTGATCCCCCCCGACGACTGGCCGGGCGGGGCCGCCGCGGGCTGCGGGGAGTACGTGGCGCGGCTGCTGGGGAGTGACCTGGCCGGCCGGACCGCCCTGGTCGAGGGCGGCCTGGACGAACTGGCGCGCGCCGGATTCGCCGCGCTGGATGCGCCTGCGCGCACCCGCCTGGTGGAGGAGCTGGAGACCGGTCGCGCCGGGGCGGACTGGCCGGTCGCCGCCCGGGAGTTCGTGGCCCTCCTGGTCAACCTGGCGGCGGAGGGGTATTACGCCGATCCCGGCAATGGCGGCAACCGGGACAAGCGGTCCTGGGCGATGATCGGGTACCCCGACTGGCAGCCGAAGGGATGAGCGCGTTCGACGCCATCGTCATCGGCGCCGGCGCCGCGGGCGGCATCGTGGCGGCGCAGCTCAGCGAAGGCGGGAAGCGGGTCCTCCTGCTCGAGCGGGGCCGGAGCCTGGACTACGACCCGGCCGGGATCGACCACGTGCGCAACCACCGGCTGGCGCTCTACGGCCACAACACCGGGCCGGCGCTGGACGGCCATCCGCGGGTCTTCGTGCCGGCGCAGGGTGACTCGATGGTCGTGCCCCCGCACCACTGGGCGTACAACAACAACGCGATGGTGGTGGGCGGCGGGACCCGGGTGTACGGCGCGCAGGCCTGGCGGTTCCACGAGAAGGATTTCCGGATGGCCTCCACTTACGGGGTCCCGGCCGGCAGCTCGCTCGCCGACTGGCCGCTCGACTACGCCGAGCTCGAGCCGTGGTACGACCGGGCGGAGCACGAGATCGGCGTCGCGGGCGAGGGCGCCGCCAACCGGCACGGGTCGCCCCGCCGCCGGGACTATCCCATGCCGCCCGGGCCGCTCAATGCGTCCGGCCGGACGCTGGCCGCGGGGGCCGAGCGGCTCGGGTGGAACGCCTTCCGGCCGCCGCTGCTCATCAACAGCGTCCCGTACGGCGGGCGGGCGGCGTGCGGCGGGTGCAACGCCTGCGTCGGCTTCCCCTGCCCTACCGACGCGAAGAACGGGTCGCACAACACGGTCATCCCGCGGGCGCTGGCCACCGGCCGGTGCACGCTCGTGACCGGCGCGCAGGTCGAGCGGATCCTGACCGACGCCCGCGGGCGCGCCACGGGCGTCGCGTACTGGCTGGACCGGGGACCCGGCGCGCCCCCGGAGCGGGTCGAGGCCGCGGCCGGCCTCGTCGTGTCGTCATGCGGCGCCATCGAGTCCGCCCGGCTGCTGCTGAACTCCGCCACCGACCGGGAGCCGCGCGGGCTCGGGAACAACGCGGACCAGGTCGGCCGCCACCTCCAGGGGCACTACTACCCCGGCGCCACCGGGCGGTTCGCCGGGCGCGTGGACGACGGGGTCGGGCCGGGCGTCACGATCGCCACCTGCCGGTTCAACCACGGGAATCCCGGCGTCATCGGCGGCGCGATGCTCGCCAACGAGTTCGTGGTGCTCCCCGTCATCTTCTGGCGCAACAGCCTGCCGGCCCGGGTCCGGCGCTGGGGGGCGGAGAACAAGGCGTACATGCGCGAGAACTACCTGCGCACGCTGATGGTCCAGGGCCCCGTGCAGGAAATCCCGTCGCCCGACGCGCGCGTGGGCGTGGACCCCGCGGTCCGGGATCGGTACGGCATTCCCGTGGCCCGGCTCTCCGGCACGACCCACCCCGAGACGGTGCGCACCGCCGCGTTCATGCGCGAACGGGCGATCGAGTGGCTCACCGCGAGCGGGGCCGTGGAGGTCTGGAGCGGCACCCCGTCCCTCCACCTCTCCGCGGGCCAGCACCAGGCCGGCACCTGCCGGATGGGCGACGATCCCGCGACCTCGGTCACCGACCGGTGGGGCAAGGTCCACGGCCACGACAACCTGTACGTGGTGGACGGCTCGCTGCACGTGACGAACGGCGGGTTCAACCCGGTCCTGACGATCATGGCCCTCGCCTTCCGGTCCGGCGCGCACCTCGCCGCGCTGTGACCGGCGCCCCCCCGCCCGGCCGGCTGCGGTCCCTGGATGCGCTGCGCGGGTTCGACATGCTCTGGATCGCGGGGGGCGACGCGGTGGTGGAGGCCCTCCGGAACCTGGCCGACGCGCCGCCGCTGGCCGCGCTGGGCCGCCAGCTCGAGCACGTCGCGTGGCGCGGGTTCCACTTCGAGGACCTGATCTTCCCGCTCTTCGTCTTCCTGTCCGGCGTCTCGCTCCCCTGGTCGC
>CAYNUZ010000125.1:0-7256 GCA_964400385.1 uncultured bacterium
GTGGTGGCGGCGGGGCTGCTCCTGGTCCCGCTCGTCCGCAGCAGCTACCACCAGTGGGCCCTGGCGTACCAGGACGCGCGGCAGTATCCGCGCGCCATCGCGATGCTGGACCGCGCGGAGCGGCTCCTGCCCGACGACGTGGGGTCCCGCCTGGGCTTCCACCGCGGCAAGCTGGATTTCGAGGCGGGCGACTTGGCGGACGCCGAGGCGCGGTTCCGCGCCGACCTGCTCCGGTTCCCGTGCTACCCGGAGGGCTACGGGAACCTCGGCGTGATCTACGGCGTCCGCGCGATGAACGGCGACCATGCGGCGCTGGCCGCCGCCCAGGACTGGATCGGCCGCGCGCTGCGGCTGCGGCCCGGTGGGCGGGAGGCGGCCACCGACTACAACTCGCTCGGGAACATCCGGGTCCTGGCGGGCAACGAGCGCGGCGCGCTGGAGAGCTATCGCGAGGCGATCCGGTGCGACGACGACTTCCCCGAGCCCGCGGTCAACGCGGCGCGCCTCCTCCTCAAGCACGGGCGCCGGGCCGAGGCCGCGGGGATCGTGCGGGCGGGGCTGGCGAAGCGGCCGGCGGACCGGGACCTCCAGGGGCTGGCGCTCGGGCTGGGGGTGAAGCCATGAAGCGCATGGACCGGTACCTCCTGCGCGAGTTCCTCGTGCCGCTGGTCGCGGGCGTGGGGCTCCTCGTTTTCGTCCTCATCATGAACAAGCTCGTGGACCTGCTCGACCTCGTGCTCAACCGGGGGATCTCCCCGTGGATCGTGGTCAAGGTGGTCGGGTGCGTCCTGCCGTCCATCGTGGCGCTGGCCCTGCCGATGGCCGCCCTGCTGGCCGCGGTCCTGGCCTTCGGCCGCCTTGCGCAGGACCGGGAGCTGCTCGCGTTCAAGAGCGCGGGCGTCGCGCTGGAGCGGCTGGCGCGGCCGCTGGTGGCCGCCGGCGCGGTCCTCAGCCTCACCCTGCTGGTCTTCAACGGCACGGTCATGCCCGCGGCGGCGGGAGCCTACAAGCGGATCTTCTTCGACATCATCCGCCAGCGGGCCACGGTGGCCTTCCAGGAGCGCGTCTTCGTCCGGGACTTCGACCGGTACCTCCTGTACTTCCGCAGCAAGGAGGGGAAGGAGGGCGTCCTGCGCGATGTCACCATCGTGGAGAACCCGCCGCGGCCGCCGCGGGTGATCACGGCGCAGCGCGGCCGGCTGCGCTCCGACCCGGACGGCTTCACGGTCAAGCTGGTCCTCGAGCACGGCGAGATCGACCAGCCGGCCGACATGACGGGGCAGCGCGCCACCCGGATCCAGTTCGAGACCTACGAGGTGGACCTCGATATCCACGCCGCGCTGGGCGGCGGCGACGCCTTCTTCGTCAAGGAGCTGCAGGAGATGACTTATGCGGACCTCCTCAAGCGCATCCGCGAGCTGCGGATGGTCCCCGAGCAGCGGCGGCTGTACGAGGCCGCGCTGCACGAGAAGATCGCGCTGGCGTTCGCCCCCCTCTTCGTGATCCTGGTGGGCATCCCGCTGGGGTCGCTGGCCCGCCGCGGGGGCGGGGTGGGCATCGTCCTCAGCCTGGCGGTGATCTTCACGTACTACTTCCTGCTCGTCTTTGCGCGCGGGTTCGTGGACCGCGGGCAGGCGCCCGCGATCCTCGCCATGTGGATCCCGAACGCGTTCATGGCGGTGGCCGGCGCCGGCGCCTTCCTGGCGGCGTACCGGGAGTCGTCGTGGATCCGGTGGGGGCGCTGATGGGCCGCCTCCTGCGGCCGCGCCCGGCCGCCGCGCGGGAGCCCCGGCCCCGCGCGGGAGGGTGGCCCGGCCTGCAGGGGTTCCCCCGCCGCATGACGATGTACCTGATGAAGTCGTTCCTGCGCAACCTCGCCATGACGCTGGCCGCGCTCATCCTCATCCTGCTCCTCGCCAGCATTTTCGACGAGTTCAACAAGGTGATCCGGAACCATCCGCCGGCCTGGGCGATCGGGGCGTATTTCTTCCTCAAGCTCCCGGTGACCCTGGCCCAGGCGCTGCCGATGGCGGTCCTGGTCGCCACGCTATTCACGCTGGCGGGAATGCTCCGGTCCCACGAGCTGGTCGCGATGCGGGCGGGGGGGATGAGCCAGTGGGCGCTCGCGGTGCCGTTCCTCGTCCCCGCGTTCGTGATCAGCCTGCTCACGATCGCCTTCGGGGAGACGGTGCTGCCCTGGGCCGCCGCGAAGAACCTGTACATCAAGAAGGTCTACATCCGGAAACAGGCGCTGCACGACCTGACCTCGCTGAACCGGGCGGCGGTCTGGAGCGGGGACGGCAAGCGGCTGGTGTACGCCGAGCAGGCGAGCGGCCCCGACGGCGTGCTGCGGGGGGTCTCGATCATCGAGTTCCAGGGGCTCTCGGTCCAGACCCGCGTGGACGCGGACGTGGCGCGGCCGGTGCCGGGGGCCTGGGAGCTGGACCGGGCACAGGTGTACCGGTGGCACGGCCTGGTGCCCGACCTCAGCCGCCATCGCCTCGCGGTCTACCCGCTCACCGAGTCCATGAAGGACTTCCTGCAGGAGCCCAAGCCCGTGGTGACCCAGTCCATGGCCGAGCTGCGCGAGTCCATCCGGCTGCTCCAGAAGGCGGGCCGCGAGTCGGGCGAGGAGCAGGTCTTCTACTACCTCAAGTGGGCCTTCCCGTTCGCCAACTTCATCGTGGCGCTGCTGGCGCTGGGCATCTCGTTCACCTTCCAGACGAACCCGCGGGCCGCGCCGGCGGCGGCGTTCGGCGTCGCGATCGGGGCGGCGGTCTGCTACATCGCCTTCGAGCAGTTCGGCGAGGTGCTGGGGGTGGGCGGCGTCCTGCCGCCGCTGATCGCGATGTGGATGGCCAACGCCGTCTTCCTGGCCGCGGGCCTGGGCCTGCTCTGGCGCGCGTGGAGATTTTAGAGGTGGTCCCTCAGTTCACGCTGATTCTGTAACAAAAACACCCCGTGGAATTGACCCCCGCGTACGGGACGGTCCACCGCAGCCACCGGGTCGCCGCCGGGGGAGCGGTCGCGCCGCTGATCGTGGTGAACGACCCCGGGGGCGGGACGGCGGGGGTCACGGCGAGGGAGTAGGCGACGGCCACGGGCACCCCGCCCGCATTGCCGCAATCCATCGCCGTCGCGGCGTCCGGCACGTAGGCGGTCCCCACGGGCACCGCGTCCGTCACCGTGAACGAGAAGGCCGACGCGCTGGAGTAGTTGCTCCAGCACACCCGGAACTGGACCGTGTCGCCGGAGGCCGCGATCGAGAGCCGGGGCGTCTTGAGGAGCCGCACGTCCGCGCCCACCACCATCACGGTGGCCAGCCCCACGATGGACCCGTCGGCGACGTCCGCCGCCACCAGGCTCTGGAGGCCGAGCTGGGAGAGGGTCACGTTGACGAAGACCCGGACACCGTTCTCGTCGGGCGCGAGGCTGCACGGGCCGACCGAGGACGACCAGGTGAAGTTGTACGCGTCCATCGGCTGGCCCTCGATCTGCGCCTTGGGGTCCGTCGCGGTGAAGGAGGAGGTGCCGCAGTAGTCGGTCTTCGTCCCGCCGCCCGTGTCGGTCACGATCACCGTGATCCAGAAGGGCTGGCCCGCGAACACCACGGGGGGCGCGACGATGTTGTAGAAGACGCCCTGCTGCATGAACGGCGCGGTGTAGTACTTCTGGGCAATCTCGCAGTAGAAGAACTGGGCCGTCGCGTTGCCGGGGTTGCCCGCCAGCAGGACGTTGGCCCGCCAGTTGCGCTTGAGCGGCAGCGCGGGCGGCGTCATCTCCCGGAAGGCCACGGCCTGGTCGATCCCCGCGGTCGTGTACGTGGCCGAATACCCGTCGCCGCTGGTCATGTTGACGACCATCGCCTGCTTGGGGCAGAAGACGTCGAAGACCTGCTGGCACGACCGCGCGTTGCCCGCGGTGTGCCACCAGAACTCGCGGCCGGTCTGGGCGCCCGGGTTCCCGAACTCGTCCTTGGCCGCGTGCAGCATGGACCCGCCGGCGTACGCGTCGAACAGGCCGCGGCCGGCCTGCACCTGGATCGGCCCGCCGGAGAGCAGGACGATCTTGTAGTGGCGGAAGCGGGTATAAAAATTCGAGACGTCGTACACGTCGCCGTACACGTGGCCGTTCAGCGGCGCGGCGAGCCCGGGGTCCACGGTGTGCGTGGCCAGGTAGTTCCACGACCCCGCGCTGCCCACCAGGTCCGCGTTGACCGAGAAGTTGGTCGAGGGGATCGTGGGGTCGAACGGCTGGTACCGCCACACCTCGTAGGTCGCCTTGGCCGCGCCGACGTTGCCCACCACGCAGACGTCGTGCGAGGGATTCGGGCTCTGGCCCTCCCCGACCCAGGCATAGAACGTCGCGGGGGCGGCCGCGCTCACCAGGTTCCCGTTCTCCTTGTTGGGGACCATCGTCCCGAAGTCGTGGTACTTGTTGCCCGCGCCGGTGCAGTCGGAGAGCGGGCAGGGGGAGGCCTTGAGCGCCATGATCCGCCCCTGCGAGGAGACGAACCGGTAGTGGTTGGAGTTCTGCGCCCAGAACGCCCACTGGCTCTCCTGGTACATCTCGGTCGTCTCGACGTACTTCCAGGCCAGCGCCGCCGGGTCCCACTCGAAGACGTGGAGCGTGGTCGGGAGGGTGGCGTCGGTGTTCGAGACGTAGTACATCGTCGGCGCGTCGCCGGCCAGCGCCTGGGTGTAGGAATACGCGATCAGGCCGCAGAACGTGAGGCTGGACGTGCCGGCGTAGGTGTCCGCGTCGTCGTCGCCGCCGCCGTCGAAGCAGGTGGCCAGCTCCCAGATGACCGGCGCGTTGGCGACCAGCTTGTGGAGGAAGTTGAACGGGAAGTTGGGGTTGGCCCCGCGCCACGCGGCGGGCACGAACCGGGCCGGCGACCGCTCGACCTTGCACCCGGTCTCCCAGTCCGTCGGCGGGCCGCCGGTGCAGGTGCCGGCGAAAACGTCGATGGAGAGCGAGACGCCGCCGTTCGCGGCGAATCCGGCGCACCCGGTGTCGCACGGCGCGGCGCTGCAGCACCACTTCCGGTAGAGGGCGAAGTCGGACGCCTTGTTCAGGGGATAGAAGGAGATGAAATACGTCTGCGAGCACCCCTTGAAGAAGTCCGAGCTGTCCGCCTCCCAGCCCACGTAGGAGATGTAGCTCGTGCGCAGGATCACCAGCGCCTCGTGCCGGAAGACCTTCGGGACGCCCGCGTGGCCGGTTCCGCCCACGATGCCCGCGCGGCCGAGCTCGAGGACGGACGCCTCGTTCACCACCGTCTGGCCCGCGCCCGTCGTCGGCTTGAGGCGGCCCTTCCACCGCAGCGACAGGGTCATGAGCGGCGGCAGGTCCAGCCGCCAGGTGAGGAGCGTGTTCGCGCCGGCCAGCACCCGGCCCGGCGTCGCCGCGGCGCACCCGGTGGGGGTCATCGTCCACCCCGCGCACGGGTCCTCGAACCCGAACCCCGGCGCCCAGGCGTCGAGCTGGGCGGGGACGGTGTCCCAGATGGCGAGGTTCCACCAGGTCTTCTGCGAGGACTCGTTCTTGACGAACAGCTCGTACACCATCTCGTCGTCCGGCTGGCCGAACCGGGGCGCGAACAGCAGGTCGTTGTCGCCGATCTTCCAGAACAGGTACCGGCGGACGACGGTGGACGTGGCGTTCGACGTGACGCCGGACGCGCAACCGCCCGGGGGATCCCAGGACAGGTGGGCCGCGTTGAAGAGGAAGGCGCCCTCCGGGGCGGCGGTGTCGCCGGAGCCCGGCTCGAACGACTCCCCGTTGCCCCAGTCCACCGTGACCTTGAAGGTGATCATCCCGGTCGGGCCCCCGGTGACCGGCAGCGGCCCGTTGGCCTGCCAGAGCAGCCGCAGCGGCGGCCCGGGATCGGGATCCCAGCCGGGCACCGGCGCGGGGGAGGCGGACCCGGTGACGTAGTGGGTGAACGGCGGCTGGGAGTCCATGACCCAGAGCGTGCTCAGCGTGGCGGTGCCGGGGCGGCCGTACCAGACCGTGTAGGTGATCGTGTCGCCGGGCGCCGCCACCTGCCGGTCGGCCTGTTTCATGACGTACCGGATCGGCTTGGGGGTCGGGTCCGCGACCTGGGACCAGGCGGCGCACCCGCAGGAGTCGGTCAGGCCCCCGGGCCACGCCGGATTGAGCACGTCGTTGAACCCGAACCCGAGCTGGACCGTCGCGCCGTCGGTGGGGCAGGGGGCGATGTCGGTGTAGAGGTACAGGGGGATCCCGCACTGGCAGACGTTGGAGTTGCAGACGTCGGTGACGTTCGCGATCGTGCCGGCCCAGGTCCAGGTGGGCACCCCGGCCCACGGCCCCGCGTAGGTCATGGGCACCAGCCCGGAATTCGTGCTCTCGCAGACCATCTGGAACGAGACTCCCCGGATGTCCCCGGCGGGGCCGCCCGAGGCGCTGCCGTAATTCTGGATCGTGAGGCCCTTGTAGTTGCTGGTCGGGCAGCCGGTGCAGACCGAGTCGTCGCACTGGTAGACGGTGAAGGCGGAGGTCGGGACCTTCGTCCAGTTGGGGAACACGGCGGGATAATTGATGAAGGGCGCGACGAGGAGCGGCTCGATGCTGAGGACGCAGTCGGGCCGGGCGGGGGCGGCGGCGAGCAGGAGGAGCGCCATGGCCGGCGCCAGCTGCCGGTCCCGCCGCGGTCGAAGTCGTCCGTGCATCCTTCCGGGTCCCTCCCGGGCATTAGGGCCCATCCGGGGCCGGTCCAGCAAGGGAATAAATGTGATGCACGGGATCACGAAAGTACCCTTGAGGTTCGGCGCGACGGAGCCTACACTTTGGCCATGGCCGCGCCCTCCCCCCTCGAGCCCGCCCTGCGGGTCCTCGCCACCCTCCGGGGGGTCCTGAAGGTGTCGGCCGGGCTGGACCTGGGTTTCCACTCCGCGGGGTCGCCGATCCTGCGCCGCGCCCGGATGCGGGCCAAGGCGATGTTCCCCGCGGGGGACGGCCGGTGGTGCGCCCGGGTCATGCGCGACCGGCGGGAGGCGTGCGTCCGGGCGTGGACCCGGGTGGTGGACCGGACCCGGCGGGGCGGGGAGCCGGTGACCTGCGGGTGCCCCGCCGGCCTCGTGCAGTACCGCATGCCGGTGCGCCGCCGCGGGCGGCTGGTGGGCATGCTGCCCCGCCTCCCGGCCCCGCCGCCGGGGGAAAAACGGAAAAGGGTCGTGTAGGGGAAGAGGGTAGAAGCTGGGTGTCGCCGGTTCACTTAAAAAAACAAA
>CAYNUZ010000126.1:0-7241 GCA_964400385.1 uncultured bacterium
GCGGCGGCGCGCCCTATGTGCTGGCGGCGGTGGCGCTCGCGCGCCGGCGCGGCGCCGCCACGATCGGGATCACCTGCAACCCGCGGTCCCGCCTCCGCCGCGCGGTCCGGATTGCGCTCGTCCCCTCGGTCGGCCCGGAGGCCATCGCCGGGTCGTCCCGGCTCAAGGCCGGAACGGCCCAGAAGATGCTCCTCAACATGCTCTCGACCTGCGCCTTCGCGCGCATCGGGCGGATCGAGGGGAACGTCATGATCCGGGTCACCCCGGTGAACGTGAAACTGCGCCTGCGCGCCACCCGGATCGTCGCGGCCCGGCTCGGCGTCACCCTGCCGGAAGCCCGCCGCCGGCTCATCCGCGCCGGCTGGCGGATGGACCGCGCGCTGGGTTAGACCCGCCGCGCCGCCTGGATGACGCGGGCGTTCAGTTCGTCCACGTGCCGCACCGCGAACCGGTCCGGCGTGTACCGCGGCCCCCGCGTCGCGACGCGGTCCAGGACGCCGCGGGCCTGGAGGAGCCGCTTCTCCGCGTAGTGGAAGAATTCCATGTTCTGGAGCGAGTAGACGATCTGGGGCAGGACGGCCTCGAAGAGCGCGAACGCCCGCGCGGTCCGTCCGGCTTTGCGGTGCAGGAAGGCGCGCTGCAGGACGTCGGCCACGCCCAGCCCCGGCATCACGCCGCAGATGCCGGCCGGGACCAGGTCGAGCATGTACATCCCGCCCCAGCCCTCGAGGACCCCGACCCGGTTCCGGGTCGCCATACGGATGGCGGCCACCTTCGCGGCCATCAGCGGCTCCTCCAGCTTGAGGTACCGGAAATTCGGGGTGGCCTTCATCAACCTGACACAGAACCCGGCGCCGACGGCCGAACCGGCGGGGTTGAAATCCTGGAGCAGGCACGGCACCTCCACGGCGCCGAACACCGAGGCGGCGTAGTCCGCCAGGTCTGATTCCGGGACCGCGAACTGCCGGGGCAGCGCGACCGAGACCAGGTCCGCGCCCTCCCGGACGTTCGCGCGGGCCAGGTCCGCCGCAACGCGCGCCGAGCCGTGGTTGCTCTGCGCCACCACCCGCACCCGGCCGCGGGCCGCGCGGACCGCGAGGCCGACCACCCGGATCCGCTCCTCCTCCGTCAGCTTGTAGAACTCGGAGGCGTACGCCGGCAGGCAGACCGCGCCGACCCCGCACCGGACGGCGAACTCGATCAGCCGGCCCAGCGCCGGCTCGTCGATCCGGTCCTGCGCGTCAAACGGCGTGGGAATGATGGGGACGACCCCGCGCAGCACGGCCGGAGGACGCATGATCAGTTGACGGAGACGCGGTAGCACAGGCAGCCGGTGGTCTGGACGCCGGCCATCGGGACGGTCCACCGCAGCCAGCGGGTCGTCGCGCCCGGCGGCAGGCCGTCCGTGAACACGGGCGGGGGCGTGGCGGAGGTGGCCGTGGAATACGAGACCGTGACCGGCACGCCGTCCGTGCTTCCGCAGTTGAAGGCCCCCGTGGTGGCCTCGGGGACGAACGTCGTCCCCACCGGGACCGCGTCGGTGATCACGAACGAGAAGGCGGAGGCGCTGGAATAGTTGCTCCAGCAGACCTTGAACTGCACGGTGTCCCCCGAGGCCTGGATGGACAGCCGCGGATCCTTGGTGATCTTGACGTCCGCCCCGACCACCATGATCGCGCCGAGGCCCACGATGGACCCGTCCACCGTGTCGGTGGCCACGATCGTCTGGATCCCGAGCTTGTTGAAGGTCACGTTCACGAACACCTTGACCCCGTTGTCGGTCCCGGTGTTGCACGACCCCGCCACGTTGCTCTTCCACGTGTAGTTGAAGCTGTCCATGGGCCCGCCGTTGATCAGCGCCGCCGGGTCCGTGGACGTGAAGGACGTGGTCCCGCAATAGTCGTCCTTGGTCGTGCCCGCCACGTCGATCACGATCACGGTCAGCCAGAACGACTGGCCGGTGAAGACGACCGGCGGGGCGATGATCGAGTAATGCACGCCCTGGGCCACGAACGGGGCGGTGAACAGCTTCTGGTGCAGCGAGCAGATCTGGTACTGGGCCACCGCGATGGAGCCCCCCGTGGAGGTCACCTTCCAGTTGTAGACGTTGGGGGCCGACGGCGGCGTGAGGGCCATGAACGAGACGCACTGGTCCGACCCGTTGGTGGTGTACCGGGCGGTGTACCCGGCGTTGTTCTGGGCCTGGATCACCACGCCGGACTTGGGCACGAAGAAGTCGATCGTCATCGTGCCCCAGAACGGGCTCGGGCAGATCTTGCCCGAGGCGCCGAGCTCGGTCAGCGAGTACCAGTACGTGTTCCCCGCCGGGCCGCTGGTGTCCCCCGCGTGGAAGACCGAGCCGCCGCCGAACGAGTCGTTGAGGCGGTACCCGGAGTACACCTGGATGGGGCCGCCGGACGTCAGCTTGACCTTGTAGAAGGACCGCTCGTCCGAGGCGCCGGAGAAGTAGTTCTGCTGGTAGGCGCGGGCGTTGCCGGCCGCGCCGAGGCCGGCCGGCGCCACCTCGCCGGTCAGCTTGCTGATCCAGTACCCCGAGCTGCCGACCAGGTTGTTGTTCTGGTGCTTGGTCGAGGTGATCGGCAGCGAGGGGTTCCAGGCGAGGTACTTGTAGACGTTGAACACCGCGGGCGCCCCGCCCATGTTCGTCACGATGATGGCCCCGCCCTTGGGGGCGTCGGATTCGGCGAACCCGTAGAAGTTGCCCGTGGTCCCGGCGTTGACCAGGTAGCCGTTCTCCTTGTTCGGGTCCTGCGAATTCGTGTTCGGGTTGCCGCTCAGCGGCAGCGCCTTGAACAGCAGGAACTGGGTGTCCGAGGAGATCAGCCGGTAGGCGTTCTGCTCGGGCGGGAAGTAGAACCAGACGCTCTCGACGTCCAGCTCCGCGGTCGTCCGGTAGTCCCACGACAGCGTCCCGGCGTTCCACTCGAAGACGTGGATGGTCGTGGGCGTCGTCTCCGACGTGTTGATCACGTACAGCCCGTCCCGGTTGGTCGCCGAGAGGCACGTGCGGGCGTAGGTGTACGCCGCATACCCGGCGTACGTGAGGCTGGTGGTGCCCACCCACGTGCTGATCTCGCACCCGTTGTGGCTGTCCCCGGAATCCAGCTCCCACGTCAGCGGCGAGTTGGAGACCAGCTTGTAGAGGTTGTGCATCGGCACGCCGTTCGCGCAGGTCGCGTAGTTCTGGGGCAGGTACCACGCCGGCGCCCGCTCGATGGCGCACCCGGGAATCCAGCCCGCCCCGCCGAAGCAGCCGCCCGCGGCCAGCGTGATGGACGGGCTCAGGCCCCCGAGGCCCGCGTAGGCGTCCGCCGTGTGCTCCTGCTCGTAGAGGCTGAAGTTGGTCTTCTGGTTGAGCGGGAAGAACGAGAGCCAGTACGTCTGCCCCGGGGCGCCGGCCACGGTCCCGAAGGGCAGCACGTCGTTGCAGCACTGGAAGTAGCTGTTGCTCCCGGCCGCCATGGCCAGGTAGCTGACGTACATGGTCGGCAGGACGATCGGGGCCTGGTGGGTGAAGTACTTGACCGCGCCCGACCCGCCGGTCCCCCCCACGATCCCGGTCTTGCCCAGCGCCAGGATGCTCACCTTGTTGAGCGCCGTGGACCCGGCCGTGTCGGAGGCCTTGACCTGCGACCGCCACCGCAGCGCCAGCGTCGCGCCCGGCGGCATGTCGAGCCGCCAGGTCAGCAGCGTGACGCTCCCGTTCACGACCCGGCCGGGCGAGGCGGCCGCGCAGCCCGAGGGGGTCATCGTCCAGCCGCTGCACGGGTCCTCGAACCCGCAGCCGGGGCACCAGGCGTCCATCTCCGCCGGCACGCTGTCCCACACGCGGGCGTCCCACCAGGTCTTCTGGCCCGAGAGGTTCTTGATGAAGATCTCGTACGTCATCTCGTCGGGCGGCACGCCGAACGAGGAGGAGAACAGGACGTCGTTGGTCCCCACCTTCCAGAACCGGAACCGGCTGACCACCGTGGCGGTGGGGGGCGTCACGACGGACTTCACCGCACAACTGGTCGTCGGGTAGTCGGCCTCGACGATGTTCTGCAGGCGGATGCCCTCGGGCGCCCCCAGGTCGCCGGAGCCCGGCTCGAACGCCTCGCCGTTCCCCCAGTCCACGGTGAGCGCGAAATGGATCTCCCCGGTCGGGCCGCCGGCCACCGGCAGCGGCGGCGGGATCGTCCACCGCAGCCGCAGCGGCGGCCCGGGGTCCGGGTTGTACCCGGGGTCGGCGGGCGGCACGTCGCTGCCCGAAATCAGGTGCATGTACGCCGGCATCGTGTCGAAGATCGTGATGGACGAGAGGGCGGCCGTGCCGGGCCGGCCGTAGAACACGGTGTAGTTGACCGTGTCGCCCGGCGCCGCCACGTCCTGGTCCGCAGTCTTGGTGACGTACCGGATCGTCTTGACCGTGGTGTCGGTCACCACCGCCCACGGCGCGGCATACCCGCAGGAGTCCGTCATGCCGCCGGGCCAGACGGGGTTCGTGACGTCGTTGTAGCCCGGCCCCAACTTGACGTCGGCGCCGTTGGTGGGGCACGGGCTGATGTCCGTGTAGATCAGCAGCGAGGGCGCGCACAGGCAGGCGAACCCGAGGTTGTTGCACGGATCGCCGCCGAAGGGCACCGAGCCGGCCCACGTCCAGACGGGCCGGGAGCCGAAGAGCGGGATGTTCCAGTTGCCCGCGAAGGTCATGGCGATGATGCCGGAGTTGGTCTTGCTGCCGCACGTCATCAGGAAGTACATGCCCCGGATGTCGCCGGCCGGGCCGCCGGTGGCGGACCCGTAGTTCATCATCGTCAGGCCGTTGATCACGCACGTCGCGTCAATGGTGTCGTCGCCCTCCAGGAGCTGGAGGGACGTCGTGGGCGCCATCAGCCAGTTCGGGAAGAGGGTGTCGATGCTGGAGAACGGGGGGACGGCATCCGGCGCCACGTCGTACAGGACGCGGGCCGCGGCCGGGCCGGGGGCCAGGAGGAGGAGCAGGAGCCACCCGGCGCGGGCGGCCGGGCCGGAACGGGTCGGGGGGACGGTCATCCCCGGCATCGCACGTGTTCCACCGCTGGTCGTCCTCCCCGGACTCGGCCCGCCCCCCGCCTTCATGTTAGGTCCCGGACGGGAAAAATGCGACCCGGCCACGGGCCCGGGGCCGCCGCCGGCCCGTGCCGGTCAGCAGATCAGCCCGCGTTTCCCGGCCGGGCCGTGGGCGATCGGGTTGGCCCCGATCCACCGCTCGTCGGCGGGCTCCGAGGCGGGCTGGTACCGGGAATCGGTGGAGAGCCGGATCCGCCCGGACCGGTTGTCCAGCCCGGCATGGACCAGGCAGGTCGAGAAGATGACCACGTCCCCGGCGCGGTACTCGGCCGAGCGCCACGTCCCCTTGAGGCCCCGCCGGATCCCCGGGGCGTCCTTGGTCAGCCACCCCTCGCTGCCGGGCGCGTTCCAGCCGGTGGCCGGCGGGCGGTTCGTGCAGTAGGTGTCCACGTCCCGGGTCGCGTAGCCCCGGCGGAGCCGCTCGTGGGTGTGCGTGCCGGGCATGAGCATCAGCCCGCCCATGTCCCAGGTGACGTCGCCCATCGGCGTCCAGGCGGTCCACAGGTTCCACGTGCCGCGTCCCATGTAGACGATGTCGTAGTGCGGGGGCGTGCCGTGGCCGCGCCCGACGGAGCGCACCCACGTGTAGTCGTAGTGGCGGACCGGCTGCCCGAGGAACGCCTCGAAGAAGGCGATCATCGGCCCTTCGTAGAGCACGCGCCGGAGCGGCTCGTTCCCCTTCGCCAGGTCCGTCCGGAAGCTGTTCTGCCAGCCTTCCCGCAGGACGCCGTCCATCATCGGGACCGCGGGATCGAGCGCGCCCTCGGCCTGCAGGCGCGACAGCATCTCGCGGCGGGCCTCCAGCACGCGGTCGCGGCCGAGGAAGTCCCGGAGCAGGACGCAGCCGTCCTCGGCCATCCGGGCGCGCAGCGCGGCCGGATCGCCCAGCAGGTCGTTCGCGCCGCGGAGCTCGCCGAACGCGTCCGGATCCATGTCGAGCGGCTTGCCGAGGCAGCTGAGCGGCGGGATGCCCGTCGGGCGGGGCGTGGCGGTCGCGGTCGGCATGGTCGGTTCCTCCGGGGGGCGCGCGTCAAACCCCTGCGCCCCGTCAGGATTCTCGCGCACCCCCCGCCGCCTGCCCATGGCCCGGGTGGACGAAAACTTGTACGTTTTGGTATCCTCGACCCGGCATGGCCGCCGTGGCGCCCCCCCCTGTCCGGGTCCGGTTCCGGTACGCCGAGCCGACCCGGTTCGGGCGGATCACCCAGGTCGGGCTGATCCGCAACAGCTCCGGCCCGGCGGGGCAGGGCCCGATGCGGGTGCTGGACTCCTACGCCTTGGTCTATTCCATCGACGGCGCCGCGGTCTACCGGGACGCCGCGACGGGGCCGCGCGCCATCGGGCCCGGCGACGTCATCCTCATCTTCCCCGACCAGCCGCACATGTACGGCCCGCCGCCGGGCGGGCGGTGGAGCGAGTTCTTCCTGGTGTTCGACGGCCCGGTCTTCGACCTGTGGCGGGCCCAGGGGGTCCTCGATCCCGCGCGCCCCGTCTTCCGGTGCGAGCCCGTGGACCGGTGGCTGCCCCGGCTGGAGGCGATCCCCGATGCGCCGCGGCGCCCCGGCGCGTCCCTGCGCGAGGTCTGCCGGATGCAGGACGTCCTGGCCTCCATGCTGGACGCCGCCACGCCCGGCACCGGCGAGGCCGGCGAGCGGCGGTTCATCTCCCGCGCGTGCGCGCTCCTCGAATCCGACCTGGGCCGGGAGCTGGACCTGCCCGACCTCGCGCGGCAGCTCGGCACGTCCTACGAGAGCTTCCGCAAGCGGTTCACGGCGGCGATGGGAACGCCGCCGGCCCGCTGGCGGGTGGCGCGGATCCTCGAGCGGGCGTGCGAGCTCATGCACCGCGGGGGCCTCTCGGACAAGCAGATCGCGGACCGGCTCGGGTTCTACGACGAGCCGCACTTTTCCCGCAAGTTCAAGCAGGTGATCGGGGTCTCGCCGCGGCGGTTCCGCCGGACCCTCTCGCGGCCGGGCGTATGACCGCGGCCGCGCTGCGCCTCGTCCTGCTCTGGGCCGTGGCGGCCACCCCGCTGCTGGTCTGGCTGGGCGCCTACGAGATGTTCGAGCAGCCCAAGCAGCTCGCGCTCAAGGCCGCGGCGGCGGCCGCCGCCGGCCTGCTCGCGCTGG
>CAYNUZ010000127.1:0-7198 GCA_964400385.1 uncultured bacterium
CCGCGTCCGCCAGCCCCGGGACCAGCCGGCGCGCCAACTCGACGGCCACCGCGGCGTTGTCGAGCTGGTGAACGCCCGCGAGGGCGGCCGGAAACCCGGCAAGCGGGCCGGTCAGAGTGAGCGGCGCCCCGGCATCCCGGCTCGCGGCCTCGATCACCGGCAGCGCGGCGGGGTGCGTGCCCGTGGTGGCGACGACGGGCGCCGCCGCCTTGATGATGCCCGCCTTCTCCCCCGCGATTGCCTCGATCGTGGTCCCCAGCTGGTCCATGTGGTCGAACCCGATGCTGGTGATCCCCACGGCCGCGGCCTCCACCGCATTGACCGCATCCAGCCGGCCGCCCAGCCCCACCTCCAGGACCGCCGCGTCGCACCCGGCCTCCGCGAAACCCACCAGCGCCATCGCGGTCACGGCCTCGAAGGCGGTCGGCCGGTGCTCCGGTCCGCCGGCGGCCATCTCGGCCACCACCGGCGCGACTTTGCCGGCCAGCGCCCCGAACGTCTCCGGCGACACCGGGTCCAGCCCGATCCGGATCCGCTCCCGCCACTCCACGAGATGGGGCGAGGTGTACAGGCCCGGCCGGCGGCCCGCGGCGACGAGGATGGAGGCCAGCATCGCGCAGGTGGAGCCCTTCCCCTTGGTGCCGGCGACGATGACGGACGGGTACCGGGACTGGGGGGCGCCCAGCGCGGCCAGCAGGACGCGCATCCGGGCCAGGCTGAAGTGCTTGCTGTCGTACCGCCAGTTCCCGTCCCGCTCGAAATTGGAGAGGCGGTCTAGCAACCCAATGGCTCCGGTGTAATTCATGCCTTGAATCTACGCGCCGAGCCTCGAGTATGAGCAAGACACTTGCTGATCGGAATCAGTCATGAGGACAAGGTAAAGAATCGTCCCCACACAATAATTGCTCTTGCTGGCAGGCGAGATTGAGATGACCTCGTGGCACAAATCCCGTGACGCCAGATTGGCTCGAAACGACCCGCAGCGCGCCGTGGGAGGTGACGAACCCAAGGACATGTACTGCTTCTCCACGCTTGAGCGTCCCATATCTCTCTCCCCGGACAAGCCAAGATTTCTCCACGAACCGGCCCGGCAACGGGTCGCCGGTCAGCCGATCCTCGTATGGGAATATGAGGGTTCCGTATCCCCGGCGTTCAGTGCGCTCAATCGTCCGACTTGATGAGATCAACCGCCGAACCTCGAACCAGGATTCGTATGGGCCGCCATTTCCACCACTGCAGTCATACCCTTGATTTACCGAAGTCCTGACGGCCTCTGGGACACCGCCAGCCCCCCATCTCAACGTGCTTGTCACGCCCCACTTCGCCACAAGCCCGAACCTGTCTGTCTCTCGACCACCCGCATCCACATACCTCGTGACGCACCACAGACGTCCATGGATGAAGTGCACCAAGTGAACCTCGGCCAGATAGCTGTTGCCTCCGTCGACGGGATACTGTGTCCGACGATCCATGATCCAGGCGTCTGAATTCGATGCATAACATTGCAATTCCATCTCAGGCTCGTTCGTGACCCTCACGTCGAGACCATCGCACCCGATCCCCGAAGTCGCAAGAATACCTAAACGCTCAACCTTGCTCGGGACGCTTCGAATCAGCCACTCGGTAGAAGACGGATCGATGACCGCCAACGAAGCGAACTCAGGGCACGTCGCCCCGATACGCATCAGCGATGCGAGGACAAGCTGGCGGCTTGGAATCTCAAAGACGGTCGACGATTCGGTGTTCGCTAGCGGCTCAATAGCCTCAAGATAGTTTCCAAGGTTAATGTCGGTCGCAATCCAGTGCTCCGGAATGGCAGGACCCCAGTCAGCACCTGCGGCCGGCGCCGGAGGGCACCACGAGATTGCCAAGAGTATGGCGACGAACATTTTTCCTCCGCGAATCTCAGAGTGCGGAACCGGGACTGAGGGTATATGTGGCTCGGGACTCACAGATACAGCCCTTCCTCGTACCAGGTGTTGCTCAGCAATCGCGGCAAGAAGGTGACCTCGAGAGCAACGCGACGTGCTCCCCTCTTTTCGATCAGTAGATTGGGAATTTCCGGGCGAGCTTGACGACCTGCGCCCGGATGGCCCGGCGCAGCCGCGCCTCGCCGGGGCGCTTGAGGATTTCGCCGATCCACTCGGCGAGCTGCCGCACCTGCGGCTCGCGCAGCCCGCGCGTCGTTACCGCCGGGGTGCCGATCCGCACGCCGCTGGTCACCAGCGGCGACTGCTGGTCGAACGGGATGACCTGCATGTTGACCACCAGGTTGGCCTCCTCCAGCAGGTTGGCAGCCGCCTTGCCGGTGATCCCGTGCGGGGAGACGTCGAGGACCAGCAGGTGGTTCTCAGTCCCCCCGCCCACCACCTTGATCCCGCGGGCCGTGAACGTCTCGGCCATCGCCCTCGCGTTCTTCAGGATTTGCGCCTGGTACCGACGGAAGTCCGCCGACTGGGCCTCCTTGAAGGCCATGGCCTTGGCGGCCACGATGTGCATGAGCGGCCCGCCCTGGGCGCCCGGCAGGACCGCGCGGTCGATCTGGGCCTGCTGCTCCTTCCCGCAAAGGATCAGCCCGCCGCGCGGCCCGCGCAGGGTCTTGTGCGTGGTGGTGGTGACCACCGTCGAGTGCGGCACCGGGTCCGGATGCAGCTTCGCCGCGACCAGCCCCGCGATGTGCGCGATGTCCGACATCAGGACCGCGCCGACCCGCTTCGCAACCGCGCCGAACCGCGCGAAATCGAGCTGGAACATGTAGGACGAGAAGCCCGCGATGATCATCTTCGGCTTGTGCTGGTCGGCCAGCCGCTCCATCTCCGCGTAGTCCACGCGCCCCGTCTCCCGGCTGACCCCGTAGGAGACGATGTTGAACCACTTGCCCGAGAAGTTGTACTTGAGCCCGTGCGTCAGGTGCCCGCCCTGGTCCAGCGCCATGCCCAGGACCGTGTCGCCGGGCTTGAGGAAGGCCAGGTAGACCGCGAAATTCGCCGAAGCGCCGGAGTGCGGCTGGACGTTGGCGTGGTCGGTGCCGAACAGCTGCTTCGCGCGGTCAATGGCGAGGCTCTCGATGCCGTCGTAGTACTTCGTGCCGTTGTAGTACCGGCGGCCCGGGTACCCCTCGGCGTACTTGTTGGTGAGCACCGTCCCCGCGGCCTCGAGGACCGCCGGGCTGACGTAGTTCTCCGAGGCGATCAGCACCATGGATTCCTGCTGGCGGACCAGCTCGGACCGGATGAACCCCGCCAGGCGGGGGTCGTGCTTGCGAAGCTGCGGCAGCTTCAGGCCGTCGATCTGGATGGCGCCCATGACGGCAGGTAGTGTATCAGAAGCGGGGCAGCGAGAGGCTCCGTTGCAGCGTGCGGTGGGCCGCCGCGAAGACCACCAGCGGGGGCAGCAGGGCGATCACCATCGCCGCCGCCTGCATGGGGGTCGAGGTCCACGTGGTCATGTTGAAGATCAGGACCGGCATCGTCCACTGGGTCCGCTGCTGGCAGACGATCAGCGCCCACATGAAGTTGGAGTACGACCAGAGGAAGGCGTACAGCCCGACCACCGAGAGCATCGGCCGGGCCAGCGGCATCGCCACGCTCCAGAAGAGGTTCCACTCCCCCGCGCCCTCGATGACGGCCTCCTCCATGAACGACTTGGGGATGCTGTCGAAGAAGCTCTTGAGCAGGTAGATGTAGTACCCGTTCACCGCCGTCGGCAGGACGAGCGCCCAGACGGAGTTGAGGAGCCCCAGCCCGCGCAGCAGGATGAAGTTGGGGACGGCGATCGCCTCCAGCGGAAAGGCCGCGAGGGCCAGGAAGAAGACCAGGCTCATCTGGATCGGGCCCAGGGAGAACCGGGACAGCACGTAGGCCGCGCACCCGTTGACCATCACCGCGAGGAAGGTGAAGAGGAGCGCGAACCGGGCGGTGTTCCAGATGGCCGAGGAGGCATCCGTGAACAGGCCCATCACGCGGCGGTAGTTCTTGAACACCACCTCCGCGGTGTACCGCCACCGGTTCCGGTCCCACTCGAACCGGTCGATCTCCGCCATCGGCCAGGGCACGGACTCGATTGCGGCGTCGTTCGTCCCGTACGCCTCGCGCACCTTGTCGATCGTCCCGTACTTGTCCCGCAGGAACCGGTGCCAGAGCGTCTCCGGGCTGGCGACGGCCAGCCGGTCGAGCGGCACCGTGCGCACGAACGCATCCCAGTCCCCGTACTGCGTGGCCGAGGTGATTCCCGCGGCCGCGGGGGCCAGCGCCATTTTGGCGGCGTCGCCGCCGTAGAGCGAGAACGCGGCCTCCGGGCCGCCGTGCCGGGACGCGACGAAGGCCCGGTAGGTGGCCTCCAGCCCGGCGGGATTCCGGAGCTCGATGAAGTACGGGGAGAGCGACTTGCGCACGTACCCTTCCCAGAACTTCCGGAGGCCGGGCAGCGCGGGGGCCGACTCGTCGAGCCGCACCTCGGTCCACGCCTTGTAGGCCGTGCCGGCGAGCCCGTTGAAGACCGCGAGGTCGCCCTTGGTCTCCGGCTGGGCCATGAGCCAGATCCGGAAGGCCCGGTCGCCCAGCAGCGGCATGCGCCACGCCGGCTCGACCGCCGTGGAGGCGAACTCGACGTAGGTCGCGGTCCAGGGATCGTCGCCGACGAACGCGGGCCGCTCACTGATGTCCGGCAGCCCCGGCACCTTGACGTAGGCGAAGGCCGGGAAGGAGAGGTCGAACTTCTCGTTGACCGCCTCGATCGTCCGGTACCGCTTCCGGAGCCAGGACTTCCACGCCTCGTCGCTCAGCCCCGTGAACGCCGCCAGGTCGTTTCCGCTCCCCCGGTAGTAGAACCACCCCGTGAAGAACAGCCGGGTGTGGGTCCACGGCAGGCGCGTGCGCAGCGCCTCCAGCCCGTCGGCCGCCCGCACCTCCCAGTGGCCTTCCAGCGCGGGCAGGGTCGGGACCCCGAGGATGGTGGCGCTGTCGTCGTTGTAGCCGCCGTAGAAATCGTCGAACCCGTACATGGACGGCCAGTAGTCGTACCGGGTCGCGAGGTACTCCTTGTACATCTGGTCGTGGTTCGTGAAGTGGCGCAGGTCGGGCCACTTGCGGCCGTTGTACCAGTCCTCGACGTCGCCGAAGGAGAGGAAGGCGACCATGACGAACGGGACCAGCACGGCCCCCGCCAGCAGCACCGCCAGGGGGTATACGACGAGCTGGAGGACCCGCTCGTGCACCGCGGCGCGCTTGAAGGGAAGCAGGAGCGGCATCTCAGCGTCCCTCCAGCCGGAGCTGCCCGGCCCGGATGGCGCGCATCTGGTAGATCGAGAAGATCAGGATCACCGCCACCAGCAGCCACACCTCGGCCATGGCGTACCCGAACCGGATCGAGACGTAGGCCTGGTTGAAGATATCGAGCCCGATCACGTACGTGGACTGCCCGGGGCCGCCGCCCGTCAGCAGGAACACCTGCTCCGCGGTCCGCGCCGCCCCGATCAGCCAGCCCACCAGGTTGATCCCGATCAGGGGCCGGATGTGCGGATACGTCACGTCCTGGAAGCGCTCCGCCACGCCGGCGCCCGACAGCTCCGACTCCTCATACAGCGCCTCGGGAATCGCCGAGAGGCCCGCCAGGTAGGTCAGGCCGCTCACGCCCAGCGTCGCCCAGGCCTGCGGCAGCACGACCGCGAACATCGCGACGGACGGCTCCGCCAGCCACCGGCGGGGGGCGAACCCGAGGGCCTGCATGAGCGAGTTGAACGGGCCGCCGTAATCGTACATCTGCTGCCAGAGCATCGAGACGACGACCGCGCTCGCCACGGCGGGCAGGAAGAACGCGGACCGGATCAGGAGCTTGGCGAACGGGATGCTCGAGAGGACGAGCGCCAGCAGGAGGGGGGCCAGGAAGCCCATCGCGAACGAGAGCAGGATGAAATAGAGGGTGTTCGCCACGACCAGGTGGGTCAGCGGGTTCACGATGACGTCCAGGTAGTTGCGGGCGCCCACGAAGATGCCGCCGTGGTCGCGCAGGACATGGTCGAACAGGCTCATCTTGAGCCCCATGAAGAGCGGCAGGATCCCGAAGACCACCGACAGCACCACCGCGGGGGCGAACAGGGTCATGGCGAAGGCCCACCGCCGCCGGTCCATCCCCTGGATCGGCGCATTGCGATAGGCGCGCATCTCGTCCCGGAGCGTGGCCACCAGCCGCCAGATCCCGAAGGCCATGACGGCGGCGAAGAGGAGCAGGACCACCCACCCCGTGACCTGCCAGGCCGGGACCGTCCGGCGGGTCTTGAGGTGGGCCTGGTCGTCGAACGTCCGCTGCACCTCCGCCAGCGCCACCCCGGCGTCGCCACCCTCCCGGAGCAGGGTCGTGAGCCGCGCGCCGAGCAGCTCGGCGAGGTCCTCGAACTCCTGGTCCGGCGGCATGGGCCGGGCCCGGGCCGCCCCCTCCGCCAGCAGCTTCAGCCAGTGCGCGGGAAAGGCCGCGGCGGCCGGATGGGTCGGCTGGCGCCACGCCACGTTGGCCGAGACCTTGCCCTGGCCGCGCTGCGCGCCGGCCAGGAGCTCGGCCTCCCGCCCGCTGCCCGCGCCGGTCGCCACGGTATAGAACTCCCAGATCGCGTCCCGGCGGCGCTTGTCCCGAATGTGCGAGGGGATCACGACCAGCTCCCCGCCGGTGAGGTACCCCAGCGGCTCCGTTTCCGTCAGGCCCGGCACCGGGCCGAGGTACGGGTTCTGCGGCTGGAGCGGCTGGCTGTCCTTGAGCGTCGGTGGATCGCCGTTGAGGTCGGCATCGAGGTCGCCGCTGGAGACCAGCGCCAGCGCGATCCGCCCCTGCGCGAACGCCTGCCGCAGCAGCTTGTCGTTGTCCGCGACGAAGAGGACGTCCGGACCGGCCGCGCGCAGGGCCTTCCCGAACTCCACCAGGACGTCGGCGGCCCGGCGCGCCTCCGGCGATGCCAGCACCGCGGTCACGCCGGACGCGCCCACGGTGACCGCCTGCTCGCCGCCCGCGGCGCGCGTCAAGGCCATCCACAGGTACGCGAGCGGCTTGCCGCCCACCACGCCGAACCCCGCCCGGCGGCCGGAGACGGCGAGCTTGCCGGCCAGCGCCGCGGCCTGTTCCCCGGTCTTCGGGAACGCCCGCTCGTCGAGTCCCCCCGCGGCCAAGACGTCGCTCTGGCCGGCCACCAGCCCCCTCCCCCTGACCCCCC
>CAYNUZ010000128.1:0-7197 GCA_964400385.1 uncultured bacterium
GACGCCGCGCGCCCCGCCCAGGAAGACGTCCGCGGTGCGCAGCATGAACCGGGCGTTCGCGAACTCCAGGAGGGCCAGCGCCTCGCCGACCCCGACCCAGCGCGCGGCCCGGTGCTCGCGGGAGAGCCGGATGCGCCGGCCGCGCGAACGCGCGAGCACGAATTCCGCCTGCTTGCGCAGGCGCCGTCCGCCTTCCCGGTACCCCCAGCGCAGCCGCCGCGCGAACCGGGGCTGGATGTCCAGGTCCGTGAGCCCCGTTTCCTCCCGCGCCTCGCGGGCGACGGTGTCGAGCAGCGCCTCACCCGGCTCGCGCTTGCCCTTGGGAAAATCCCAGTGGCCCCGCGCGTTGCGCAGGAGGAGGTATTCGCGGCGGCGGCCCCGGACCCGGAACACGATCGCCCCCGCGCTGTGGATCACCGTGCCCATGCCGCCCTCACTTTCGCATACGCGCGGGCCAGCGGCCAGCGCACCGCCAGCCACGCCAGCCGAAGCCACCGGGGGGGCTGCCGCTCGAGCCCGGGCGCGAAGGCCCAGGTGGCCTCGCGCACGCGGCCGGCCATGACCGCCGGGTGGGCACCCGTGAATGCCCTGAGGTGCCCCAGGTCGTCGTAGATGTGCTCCGCGGACAGGGACGCATACTTGGCACGGAGCGCCTCGTCCCCGTGCCAGAACCGCTCGAAATGCCGCTGCTTGCGCAGCATCACGTCGGGCGGGCGCGCCCAGCCGTAGTGGTAGACCGTCACCGGGGTCCGCAGGACCCGGAGCCGGTGCGGCCGCCCGCCCCGGAACCGGCGGAACTTGAGGGCGTCCCCCACCGAACGGATCGCCGGGTCGCGGCGCACCACGCGGACCGCCCGGCGGTACCACTTGAACGGGTGGTCCTGCACGAAGGCGGGGCTCCCGTAGAAGTGGAGGTACGCCAGCGACAGCCCGTCGATCCGCGGGCGGACGTCGGCACGGCGGATCCAGCCGCCGAGCGGATCGAGATCCCGCTCGTGCAGGACCTCGTCGGCCTGGAGGTAGACCACCCAGTCACCCGAGGCGGCGTCCAGCGCCCGGTTGGTCTCGCGCGACAGGAGCAGCCCCCGCTCCCGCAGGTCGAGGTCCCACGGCTCCGCCAGCAGGCGGATCCGGGACGACCCGAGCGCCTCCACGGCCTCGCGGGTCCCGTCGTCGCTCTGGCCGACGTTGACGATGACCTCGTCGCACAGCGGGAGCATGGACCGCAGGCTCTCGGCCACCGGATACCCGTTGGACACCGCCTGGTAGGCGATCGTGATCCCGCTGACCTTCATCGCCGGGGACCGGCCGGGCCTACTTCTTCTTCTTGAACAGGTTGTTGAGGAGCTTCTTGCCGGTGTCCTGCACCGCGGGCGAGAGCTTCTTCACCGCGTCCTGCGTGGCGCGCTTGGCGACGTTCTTCCTGGACGGGACGATCAGCGGCAGCGACATCGGCCCGCTGACGTCCCAGGCCCCGACCGCCCAGCCGGCGGAGTCCTTGACGAAGAGCAGCTTGCCCACGTCGCCGGTCATCACCTCGTCGGCATGGCGCGGATGGAACCGGGTGGTCAGCTCACCCTTGAGGACCATGTCGAACGTGATCGTCCCCTTGTAGAGGATCCCCAGGTCGCCGTCCGGCCCGGGATCCATGGCCGTGTCCGCGGTCGTGAGCACCCCGCTCGCGACCGCGTACGAGCCTCCGGCCGACTTGAAGGGGAGGTCCCGCTCGAGCCAGCCCTGTTTGAGCGCCTGCCCGAGCTTCGCGAAGACGGCCACCCGGCTGACCTGGCCGTCCGTCACCGTTCCCTGCAGCGTCCCCTTCATCGCCTTCTTGATCGAGGGGAACGTGATGCCCCGCCCGGCCAGGTCGTATCCGGCCTCCAGGAGCCCGGTCATGCGGCCCTTGAACGCGGCCTTGTCCGAGACGAACGAAGCCACGCCGTCATCCAGCAGCGGCGCCACCTTCACGGCCTTCGCGGCGCCCTTGACGGAGAATTCGACGGGATACTTCGCGAGGAGCAGCCGGCCGCTCCCGGTGTCCGCACCCCCGTACACCTCGTCGTGGTTCTCGTACGCGACGTTGCCCCCGCTGATCTTCAGGCGGACCTGCTCCTTGAGGATCGTCACCTTGCGGGCGTGGATCTCGCCGATCCTGACCTCCCCGTCCAGGTCCGCATGCACGGGGATCATGCCGCGGTAATCCGGCTCCGGCGGCGGCGGCGCGCTCGCCGCCTCCCGCTTGAGGCGCTCGGCCTCGGCCGGCGAGGGGGTCGGCGGCAGCATCCGGTCCAGGACCACCTTCGGCGAGGAGAGGACGAACCGGCCCTTCGGCGCGAACGTCTTCATGTCGAATCCGCCGAATAGCCCGAGATTCCGGATGTCGCACTCGAGCGTGAACGGGTTGTCCAGCGAGATAAAGCGGAGCGAATCGGTCGCGACGGCGTCCGCGGAGAACCGGATCTTCCCCTCGGCGTTCTCGAACGCTCCCGGCAGCGATTTCATGCGCATCGCGACGGCCTTGGCCGAGACGGTACCGTCGATCTTTGGATGGACCGAGGTCCCGGATACCTTCGCCTCGACCTCGAGCGAGCCCGCGGGCGTCACCATGTCCTTCAGCCACCCCGGCACGAAGCCGCCGAAGCCCGTCCACACGGCGCCGAGGTCCACCTGGGCCCGGGCGGCGAGGTCCGGCGACGGCAGCGTCTGGAATTCGCGGATCGTCCCGTCCAGCACGGCCTTGATGCCCGGGACCGACGCCGCGAACCCGGTCAGCGTGACGAGGGAGCGGTTGAGGGCGATCGCCATCGTCCCCTCGGCCTCGACCGGCAGGCTGGCCTTGTTCATGACCGCGAGGAGCGACAGCTTCACCCGGGCCGGCGCGCCGGACAGGGAAAAGTCCCTGACCTGGAGGGTGAGATGCTGCACCCCGGCCGTGAAGGCCGGACGCACGGACTCGTCCCGGTAGGCGAGCGAGGCGTTCGCGATCGTGATCGTCCGGATATCCAGCCCGATGGGCAGGACGACCGGCTTGGCGCGGGACGCGGGCGCGGGCGCCCCGGCCCCCGCCAGGTCCGCGAAGCTCCACCGGCCGCGCCGGTCCTTGCCGACCGCGAGCCGGGGCTCGACCAGCTCGATGCGGTCGATCTGGACGCTGAGCCACAGCAGCGGCAGCAGCCGGTAGCGGGCGAGCACCTTGTCCGCCTCCACGAGGGGCGGCTGGGACGTCCCGCGGGCCGGCCCGATCCGCAGGCCGTGGACCTCGACCCCGGAGAGCAGGCTGACCTGCAGCGCCTCGATCTTCACCTGCCGCCCGAGCGCCGCGGTGCCCTTCTCCTCGGCGAGCTTGCGCACCTTCTCCCAGTCGATCAGCCGGACCGCCAGGAACGCGCCGCCGACGGCCAGCACGCCCAGGGCCACGACCGCGAGGGCGGCCTTCTTCAGGACGCCGCCGCCCGCCGCCTTCCGCCCGCCGGCCGCCATTATTTCTTCTCGGCGGGCGCCGGCTTCGCCCCCTCGGCGGGCGCCGCGGCGGCCGCCGCCCCGGCGGCAATCCCGATCTTCTCCTTGATCTTCGCCTCGATCTCGTCGGCGACCTTCGGGTTCTCCTTGAGGAAGGTCTTCGCGCCCTCCTTGCCCTGCCCGATCCGGAGGGTGCCGTAGGTGAACCAGGCGCCGCTCTTCTCCACCACGTTCTTGTCCACGCCGATCTCGAGCAGGACGCCCATCCGGTTGATCCCCTCGCCGTACATCACGTCGAATTCCGCCTCGCGGAACGGGGGGGCCATCTTGTTCTTGACCACCTTGACCTTCACGCGGCTGCCGACGGCGCTCTTTTCATCCTTGATCGTCTCCACGCGGCGGATATCCAGCCGCATCGAGGAGTAGAACTTCAGCGCGCGGCCGCCCGGCGTGGTCTCGGGGTTCCCGAACATGACCCCGATCTTCTCCCGGATCTGGTTGATGAAGATCACGCAGGTGTTCGAACGGCTGATCACGGAGGTCAGCTTGCGCATGGCCTGGGACATCAGGCGGGCCTGGAGCCCCATGAACTGGTCCCCCATCTCGCCCTCGATCTCGGCCTTGGGCACCAGGGCCGCCACGGAATCCACGACCACCACGTCGAGGGACCCGCTGCGCACCAGCTGCTCGGTGATCTCCAGGGCCTGCTCCCCGCTGTCGGGCTGGGAGATATACAGGTCGGACACGTTGACGCCCAGGGCCTTCGCGTACCCCGGATCCAGCGCATGCTCGGCGTCCACGTAGGCCGCGATCCCGCCGGCCTTCTGGGCCTGCGCGACGATGGACAGGGCGAGTGTGGTCTTGCCGGACGATTCCGGCCCGAACAGCTCCACGACCCGGCCGCGCGGCACCCCGCCGATGCCGGTGGCGATATCCAGGGAGAGCGCCCCCGTGGCGATGGCCTGCGCGGGCTCGATGCGCGAGTCCCCGAGCAGCATGACCGCGCCCTTCCCGAACTGCTTCTCGATGCCCGACAGCGCGAGATCCAGCGCCCGCTGCCGCTCCTTGTCCGTCCGGTCCTCCCTCAGCCTGCTGTCCTCCACCTGCGCTTCAATCGCCATGACGGCCTCCTCGGGGGGGCATCGAGCCCCCGGTATTATCGCCCACTGCTCACCGTGTCAACACGACCAACTGCACGCGGATCGTGTCGCGGGCCCGCGCCTGCCACAGCACCGCGACACTCACGTCCAGCGCGACCGTCAGGCCGCTCAGCGTCCGCTGCACCCGCCCGCCCGCATAGGTCTCGGCCAGCGCCACCGTCCGCGTGGCGCCCAGGTTGGTCGAGACCAGCGCCGGCCCGCCCCCCGCCCGCAGGCGCAGGACGAGCTCCCGCAGGTCCGTGGCCTCCCACGAGGCCCCGAGGTCCAGGGGCAGGTACTGGGTGCGCAGCGCGGGATTCGACCGGCTCTGGAAACTGGCCATCTCCAGGCTGCCCTCGCAGGCCCACTCCGGCCGCCCCGCGAGCCCCTCGCGCACCAGGTGCAGCGCCACCGCCGGCCCGGGCAGGAGCGTGGCCCCCAGCTCGTCGGTGCGCGACACCAGGCGGTCGGCCGGGAGCTCCATCCCCAGGGAGGCGCCGATCGTCCACGGCTGGTCCGCCGCGGCCGCCCCGTGCACCGCGATTCCCACGACGAATCCCAGCCAGCCCCGCTTCAGCATCGGTGTGACAGGCCTCCATCTTATTACACCCGCCCGGGCGGCGGGGGTCGCAGGGAGCGGTTCCGTATCCATCGCGTCGGTGTCCTCACCCGGAGCATCCGCCATCCCGGTCCCCCTGTCCAGAGGGTTCCGGACCGCTTTGTCACGCGGTGGGCAAAGTGATCGGGGAGAAGTAGAATTGGTGGCATGTTCAAGCCCCGGGACCGCAGGGAAAGTCTGTTCGGACCCCGTCCCGGCCATGGCGGGTCGCGCGGCAGCCGGCGGCAACGGCTGGGGAGCCGCTCGGCCCTGCGGCCCGTCCTGGTGGGGCTCCTGCTGCTGGTGGCCGCCTGGGCGGCCAAGGAGCGCGCCGGGTACTACTCCGCCCTCTATGAGGGCAAGCGGGCCACCGACCGCCGGGATTACCCGGCCGCGCAGGCCGCGATCGAGCGCGCCTGGCGGCTGGATGCGCGCCACCCGCTGGTCCTGGACTGCGCCGGGTACGTGTTCGTGGCCCAGGCGGCCCCGGGCTGGAAGGCCAAGGCCCGGGACGCCTACACCCGCGCGATCGCCCAGGGCCTCAAGTCGAACGTGTTCATCAACCACAACACCGAGGCCCGCCGGATGCTCGACGCGGGGGCCTATGAGCAGGCCGAGCTGGAGATCGAGCACGCGCTGGACCTCTCCCCCCGCAACGCGACGGCGAACCTGCTCCAGGGCTACCTCCTGCTGGCCCAGGGGCATCTCGGGAAGGCCATCGAGCAGCTCCAGAAGGCCGTGGCGCTCGCCCCGCGGTCCACCGAGGCGGCGGCCGCGCTGACCCGCGCCCAGGAGGCCAAGAGCCGGGGCAGCATCCCGTACTTCCTCGACCGGCACGGCCAGGTGCTGGCCGCGCTCGACACCACGGCGGGAACGCCCGTCTACCCGTCCGACTTCCTGACCGCGCACATCATCGGCTACCGCACCGCGAACCATGGCCGGGCGGGGCTTGAGGAGGCGCTGGGCGACCGGCTGCGCGGCAACACCGTGACCCTGACCCTCGACGAGCACCTCCAGCGGGCCTGCGACGCGGCGCTGGGCTGGCAGAAGGGGGCGATCGTGATCCTCAAGCCCCAGACCGGGGAGATCCTCGCCGCCGTTTCCCATCCCGGCTTCCGGCCCAGCCAGCTCGACAAGACCTGGGCCCGGATCATGGAAAACCCCAACGAGCCCCTCAAGAACCGGGCGCTGGAGGGCCTGTACGAGCCGGGGTCCATCTGCAAGCTGATCTCCGCCGCGACGGTCATCGAGTCGCGCACCGACGTCTCCCGGCTGTATCCCTTCAAGTGCCGCGGCTACATGATGATCGGCAACGAGCCGTTCTGGGACTGGAAGGCCCACCGGACCATCGCCTCGTTTTCGGAAGCCTTCAATAATTCCTGCAACGTGGGGATGGCGCGGATGGCGCCGCTGGTGGGGGCCGCCACCCTAACCCAGTTCCTCCGCGGGTTCGGGTTCGGCGAGCAGGACCATATCACCCTCGACCTGCCCGTCGCCCAGAGCCACGCGCCGCTGGACCCGGACACGCCGTACAAGCTCGCCTCGACGTTCATCGGTCTGGGCCAGAACTTCCGCATCACCCCGCTCCACGCCGCGATGATGATCGCCGCCGTGGCCAACGGCGGCGTGATGATGGCGCCGCAGCTGGTGAAGGAGGTCCGGAGCGTGACCGGCGCCGTGATCGCCTCCGGCACCCCGCGCATCTTCAAGATCGCGGTCCGCAAGGAGACGGCCTCCGCCCTCACCGAGCACCTGATCGACTTCGTCCAGAACGGCATCGGCAAGAAGGCCCGGATGGTCCGCTACCACGTCGCCGGCAAGACGGGCACGTCGGGCTCGGCCAAGCGGGGCCTGCACGGGTGGTTCATCTGCTTCGCGCCCGCGGAGAAGCCGGAGCTGGCCATGGCAATCCTCTGCGAGAACGGCGGGACCGGCCAGTTCGTGGCCGCGCCCATCGCCCAGCGGGTGCTCTCCGACGCGCTCCACTAGGCGCCCGCCGCG
>CAYNUZ010000129.1:0-7189 GCA_964400385.1 uncultured bacterium
GTACGGCGTCGTTGTTGAGCAGCCAGACCGCCTCCGCGCCGTCCGCCAGCGCCGCGGCGAGGCCGCGATTGACGGCACGCGCAAAACCGGCGTTCTCCCCCATCGGCAGGATCCGCGACCGCCGCCGCAGTCCGGCCAGTCCGGGGCGGAGCCGCTCCCCGTGCCCGGTGTTGTCGGCGATCGCCACCACGAGCCCGGCATGCCGCACCCGGTCGAGCCCGCGCAGGGCCCGGAGCGTCACCGCCAGCGGCCCGTAGTGCACGATCACCGCCCAGACCCGCATGGGCCTCATCGCCCGGCCCCGCCCAGCAGCCCGGCGGCGGCCGCATGGGCGTCGGCGGGCGAAATCCCGGTGAGGCACCGCACCGCGTAGGGACAGTCGTATTCCTTGAAGTTGTAGACGTTCAGGCACGGGCTGCAGTACAGCTGGAGGTCGAGGTTGACCTGCCGCGGGCCACGCGGCCCGTAGATGCGAGCGCTCTCGGCGCCGAAGAAGGCGACCGTCGGCGTCCCCATGAGCGCCGCCAGGTGCAGCGGGCCCGAATCGTTGGAGACGACCAGCCGCACCCGGGTGAACAGGGCCAGGAGCCCGGCCAGGGTCGTCTGGCCGGCGATGTTCGCCACCCGGACACCGTCCGGCACCAGCGCCAGCACCTCCTCGACCCGGGCGCGGTCCTGCGGCCCGCCCACGAAGAGGATCGTCGCCCCGTGCGACCGGTGCAGCATCCCGGCGAGCGCCGCGTATGAGGCAGCGGGCCAGAGCCGCAGCCGGGAGAGGTCACTCGTGTTCACGTTGAAGGCGATGAGGCACTTCGCTTGCGAAATGCCCAGGCGGTCGAGGAGCGCGTCGGCTTCCCGCCCCGCCGCCTCCGGCAGGGCCGGGGGCGCTGGCGGGCCGGTCGGGAGCAGCCGCTCCGGCGCGGGGTCGAGCTGGGCCAGGAAGGCTTCGGAGACGTGGCGCGAGGCGTTGTAGGGCACCGGGTGCGTGTGCAGCTTGACGTACCGGAGGACCCGCACGAAGTATCCCACCCGCACGCGCGCGTGGACCAGGTAGGAGAGGATGTACGAGAACTTCGAGAAAAACTCGAGGTCAAAGGAGACGTCGAACCGCCCCCGGCGGCCCCACCAGATGGCGGCCGCCACATCGGCGGCGAAGGCCGGCAGCGAGCTCGTGCGGATCGCCCGGATCTCGTCGAAGCACCCGAGCAGCCGGGCCAGTTCGGCACAGGGCGTGAAGGTCAGGAAGGCGATCCGCGCCCCGGGATACCGGCGGCGCAGCTCGCGGAACATCGGGACCGCCTCGGCCACGGACCCGACGCCGAGGTACTTCATGACCAGGACCGCCCGGACCCGGTCCGGCGCCGGAAATTCCGGCGGCCGGATGAACAGCCGGCGCACCCGTTCCACCGCGCCCAGCGCGAGGCAGACCGGGACCCCCGCCCAGTTGTCGAGCCGGCGCATGAAGGAGGACGTCATCGCCGCCGTCCCGCGCGGGAGGGCAGGCTCGCGGCCGCAGTGAGGGCCGCCAGCGCGTGGAAGGCCAGGCTCTCGTTGACGATGAAGACGTTCCGGCCGACGAGCGCGGAGAGGACGTACCCGATCCAGTAGGCGAAGAGCGCGGCGGCAAGCCACCGGGTTGCCGCGGGCCGGGCCACGTCCCGCATCGCCCGGCCCGCCAGGCGGAGCAGGACGATGAATGCCGCCACCAGGAGGCCCAGCGCGGGCATGCCGCCCGAGACGGCTGCGGCCAGGTACAGGTTGTGCGGGTTGTCCACGGCGCGGCCGAAGTCGCCGTACAGCGATGGCACGCCAAGGACCGGGTCGTGCTGGATCACGTCGTAGTAGCGGTGATACCCCGGCCCGGCCAGCGGCGCCTCCCGGATCAGGTGGCACGCCGCCCTCCACAGGAGCCGGCGTTCGGCCGAGGCCTGCTCCGCGCTCTGGTTGAACCGGGCCCCGAGCAACGGCAGGAGCAGCGGGAGCGCCAGGATGGCCGCGAACATCGCCAGCCCCGCCGGCCCCTGCCCGCCCCCCTGCGGCGACAGCGGGGAGCGGCGGCGGGGGGCGGCACGGGCCAGCCAGGACATGAACGCCATGAGGCCGGACGCTGACGCCACCCCCACCAGCGCGACCAACGCTGCCGATCCGCCCCCCTCCCCCGCGCACAGGACGACCACGATGCCCGCGAGCAGGACACCCTGGTACAGGATCAGCAGCCACGGCTGGGGCTGATGGAGGAGGCGGGGATGCATCCGGAGACCGTCCAGGACCAGGACGCTGCTCGCCACGACGCACCCGATCGCCGCCGCCAGCGGAATCGACCGGGTCATGGTGCCCGCAAGGACCAGGGCGACCGCGCTCATGCCACCCACCCACCGCCACCAGCGGCCGTCCGCGGCGGCCACACCGCCCGCCAACGGGAGCCAGAGCGCGAGCAGCGCGGCGAGGGAATTGGGGGAATCCTGAATGCCGCTGAGCCGGAAGAGTCCGCCGACATTCCAGTGGATCCAATGCAGGGCGTCCACATCACCGAAGACCGCGTTGTATACGGGAAGGTTCGGCCGGAAATAGCGCCAGAACCCGTCCCACGCGGGGGTCGTCAACGGCTCCAGGACGGCCATCCCCGCGGCGAGGCCGCCGCCCCAGAGCAGGATCCGGACCGCCGTTTGGCGGGTAGCGGGCCGGGCCACCTCGCGCTGCAGCGCCACCGCGACCAGGACACCTGCGCCCACCCCCAGGAACATCTTGGCATCCAGCCCGGCCCAGACGGGATGGACCATCGCAGCCATCGGACACCACACGGCCAGCAGCGCGAACGGCAGGAGCCAGCCGCGGACCGCGTCGCCGAGCGGCCGGGCGAGGCCCGGCGGCAGGAGCGACGCAAGCAGCAGCAGGGCGGACACGGCCTTGAGGGCCGTGAACGTGTTGAGGCCCGGAACCGGCGTCTGGAACGGCAGGAGCACGTAGACGCAGAAGCTCCCGAAGAGCGCCAGGGCCAGGACCCGCCGGATCGCCGTCATGCCGCTCTCCCGCCTAGCGCACGACTTCCAGGATCACCACTTCCTCCGCCGGCGCCCGGGTCACGGCGAACGGGTACCGGGCGCCGCCGTAGAAGTTCGCGTCCCGGGCCGGCGCGATGGTCCGCACGGGCAGCCAGCCCGGCGGCGCGACGAGGCGCCCCACCTCACGCAGCCAGGTCCCCGGGGGCGGCGTGTGGTCATGGCTGTGGGCGATCTTGGCCTCGAGGATCCGGTCGCCGCGGTGCAGGGGCCAGGTGCCGAGCGCAATCTCCTCGCCCCCCGCCCGCTCGACGTAGTACTGCACCCCCCAGTGGTTGGTCGTGAAGAGGCGGTGGCCGGTGGACAGCGCCACGGCCTGCTGCACCAGGTCCCTCGCCGCCCGCGCATAGGCCACATCGGCGCGCGCCATCGCGAGGCCGAGCACCGCGGTCAGCGCAAGGCATCCCGCCCGGACCCGGTGCGACACGCCGGACACGGCCTGCAACGAGAGCAGGACGACGGCCGGCAGGGCGGGGAGGATGAACCGGACCGCCGCGAACGGCGCCCCGGCGACGGCCCCCGCATACGCGACGAGGATCCAGCCGAGCAACGCGCGGCCCACCGGACGGCGGCCCGCCGGCGCATGCGTCACGACGACCGCGATCAGCGCGGCCGTGGCCAGCCAGAACCAGATCCGGACCGCCCCTCCCGGCCCCCGCCATCCCTCCAGGGAGATCCCGCCGCCGCGAATCACCGCCAGAGCGGCGGCCACCGCGAGGGCCCAGACTACCGCCCCGCGATGCCGCCGCCAGCAACCCAGCATGGTCACCAGGAAGACCGGGCCGGTGCCCGCGAGCAACACGGGGGTATCGGCTACCCGGGAGAGCATCGCCGCCGGGCTCCAGGCCGCGTACCACGGAAACATGGCGCCCCCCGTCTCCCCCGGGTGCAGCCGGAGCAGGTTGACCGCCTCCCACAGGCCGAGGAGCGCGAAGCCCGCCAGCTGCCAGGCCACCAGCCGGCCGAGGCGCGCCCGGCGCCAGCGCGCGAACCCCGCCGCGACGAGGAACATCGGGACGACGGCCTGCTTCGTCGCCAGTGCGCAGGTCAACCACGCGGCCGCCCGCGCCTCGCGATTCCCCCCGCGCCGCGGACCCTCCGCCAGCGCGGCCAGGCCCAGCAGCATGAAGGCGAGGGAGGCCGTGTCCACCATGACCGTGCCGGACGAGACCAGGAACGCCGGGGTGGCGGCAAGGAGCCAGACCGCCTCGACGGCCGGCAGGCCCAGGTGGGCGGCCAGCCGGGCGATGCCCAGCAGGGCGCCTGCGACAAACGGCCACTGCGCGAGATGCAGCACCACCGGGGACTCCCCCGCCACGGCGATCCAGGGGACCAGCCACAGGGGAAACAGCGGCGGATGGTACTTGCCGAACACCCAGGCCGGTTCGGGCCGGCCGTGCCAGTTGAGCGTGAAGGCGTACGGGTCCAGGGGCGTGCGGAGCATCTGGCGCGCGGGGTACACGTAATGGGGATCGTCGAGGTGGAAGGGCTTGTCCGCGGAACAGGCGACCACCAGCAGCGCTGCCGCGAGAACGGCGCGGTGTTCCGCCCTCACTTGCGGTGCCACACTTCCAGGTGGCTCCCCCGCCAGACGGGGAAAAAATCCCGCGCGAGCGCCGCGGCCAGCCACGGCTGCCATTCCTCCCAGCGCATCCCGTCAATCTTGAAGTTGCACCCCATGACGGCGACCCGGCAGGAGGCGAGCGAGGCGACGACCTCCCGGCGGGCCTCGGGCGTCGCCGCATGGTGGGAAACCGGATACCGGTTCGGGCAGGGCCGGTCCGCGAGAAAGTAGATCGCCTCGGCATACGAGCCGGCGAAGATCGGCTCTCCCGGGACCGTCCACCGGTCCACCAGCGCCAGCGCCCGCACGAGGTCCCCCGACTGCGGCTGCCCCAGCCGAAGGCCGGCCAGCCGGGAATTCATGAAGAGGGGGGGGCCAGGAACCAGGTCGCCGACCAGGACGGTCGTGGCGGCGCGTTTGCTGCCCAGGACCGTCTCATCCGATCCCCAGATATCCAGGGAATAGTTTGAGACCAGTCCGGCCACCATCACCCAGGCCAGGCCGGAGGCCGCCGCATAGCCACGGCGCAGGCCGACGGCGCGTGGCGACCTCGACCGGGTGAGGGCACGGACGAAGAGGAGCGATCGCTCGACCGCGACCGCCGCCAGCAACACCGCGGCCGGACTGGCCGCCAGGATGTGGCCGCGATCGCTGCGGTTCATCGCGGTGCTCAGGGCCAGCAGGCCGTACATCCCGAGCCCGGCGATGCGCCATTCCTCCGCGCCGGGACGCGCCCCGGCCATCCGCCCCGCGACGACCCACACCAACGCGGCCGCACACAGCCAGGGCGCCCCCCATGCCAGCCATGTCCACTGCACCAGGTACATCGTCCAGTCAGCCCAGGTCCCGGATGCCACCGTGGCAAATGCCGGAAACGGAACGGCCATGAATCCTCCCAGGTGCATCGTGGAAAATTCGATCAGGGCGTGCCACCGTGCGGCCAGGGGCCCCTGATACCCGACCAGCAGCGTCAGCCCCACCATCCCGATCCACCCGGCCGCGACCGCCGTCATGCGACCGATCCCCCCGTGGCGTGACGGGCCGTCCGCCGAGGCGGCCACCGCCAGCATCCCGTAGGCGATCGTGGCAGCTCCCCCGGCGTCCGGGCTGAAACAAAACGCCGCCGCGAGACCCGCGCCGGCCGTCCCGGCCCGGAGCACCGGGTGCCGGCCCCCGCGCATGAGGGTGCCCACGGCGACTTGCAGCGAGACCAGGCCGAGTCCGGCGCGCAGGGCATTCGCCCAGCCGTACCAGTACAGGGCCCCCACCGTCGCCACGTGGAAGACCGCGAGCCCGGCCACCGCGCCGGCGACCGTCCGACACAGCCGCGTCAGCACCCAGAAGGCACAGACGCCTCCCGCAATCTGGCACGCGACGAAGAAGGTTCGTTCCCCCACGATGGACCACCCGACCATGCGCATCCAGCCGAGGAGTCCGTACTCGTAGAGCGGCCCGTAAATCATGTACACCCCGCCCGCTCCCGGCAGCCGGCCGGCGGCGAGGTCCCACACCCACGCCAGATGCGCGCCTTCATGCAATTGATCGATCGGCCTGATCCGCAGGAAGGGGTCGGTGTGGAGCCAGCAGAGCCCGGCCACGATGGCGAACCAGACCCACGTCGCGGGGCGCACGGCTGCCCCCGGCCCGCCCTGCCCGGGGGGGACCGGGCGGCGGCCTGGACCGCGCCGGCCGGCCAGCATCACCCAGGCCGTCAGCGCACCGGCCAGGATCATCAGCCAGGGCGCAAGACCTGCCGGGCGTCCTCCCGCCGGCATGACCACCAGCCCCAGCACCGCCGCGACCGTCCCGCCCAGGATCGCCCCCTCGCGTCCGGGCGTCCGCCCGCGGGATGCCGCGGTGCCGAGGGCTCCGAGAAGCGCCAGGCCTGCGCCCGCTGCGGCCACGACCACCAGGAAGGCGTACTCAAACGCCTTCCCCTCGACTGCGGGGGCCGGGGACATCAGCGCGGCATCCATGCCACGGAAGACCGGAAGGGCGGCGACCCGGGCCACGAGCGGCCGGCCGGCCAGGACCGTCCCGCCAAGCCCCAGGCAGAATCCGGTCAGTGCCGCAAGCCGCACGGTCCGGACATTGGCTGCGATCGCGCTGCCCATGCCCCCTACGATAACGCACGCCGCGAACGAGCCCCTGCGGCGGCTTCAAGGAGCGCGCACGCGGTGAGGCGGGAGGTCTCATTCCAATTGAAGCGGCGGACACGGGCGAACCCGCGGGCCGTGAGACTCCGCCGCACGGTTGTCCGGCTCACGACCAGCCGGATCGCCCGCGCGAGCGCCGCGTCATCCCGCGGGTCCACGAGCAGGGCGGCATTGCCCACGACCTCCGGGATCGAGGTGGCCCGGGCGGCGATCACCGGCGCCCCGCATGCCATCGCCTCCAGCGGGGGCAGGCCGAAACCCTCGTAGTGCGAGGGGAAGACGAAGACCGCCGCGGCGGCGTAGTGGGAGCGCAGCGCCGCGCGCGTCAGCCCGCCCCGGAAGACGACCCGCTCCGCCACGCGGAGCCGCGCCGCCAGGTCGCGCAGGCGCGTCAACCCCGGCTCGCCCGT
>CAYNUZ010000130.1:0-7097 GCA_964400385.1 uncultured bacterium
CGCCGCCGCGGGCTCCAGCTCGCGCTGGCCCTGGCCGCGGCCGCCTGGATCGGCCGGCTGGCGCTGCCCGCCCTGGCCGCGGACCGCGAGCTGGCGACGGGCAACTTCTACTTCCAGGCCAACATGTGGGAGATGGCGGGCGGGGCCTACGAGGTCAGCGTGGCGCGCCGGCCCGAGGACCCGCTGGCCCGGTACCAGTTCGGCGTGACGCTGGACCACATGTCCGCCTACGACTGGACGGGGCGCACCTGGGACCGGTCGCTGCGGGAATACGAGGCGGCGGAGCGGCTGGGGCTCAATGACGAGCGCCTCTTCACCCAGATGGCGATGCTGCTCGAGAAGAAGGGGCGGTACCGGCGGTGCACGGAGCTGGGGGAGCGGGCGCTGGCCATCTACCCCGAGTCCGCGGACATGCTCGGCAATGTCGCCTACTGGTACTCCGTGCGCGGGACGGACCTCCCGCGCGGGCTGGAGCTTGCGAACCGGGCGCTGGCCCTCGTGCCGCTGCACCCGCTGTACCTGTGGGACCGCGGGCTGGTGCTGGAGCGGATGGGGCGGGGGCGGGAGGCGCTGGCGGACATGCGGGCCGCGCTGCCGCGGCTGCCGCTGGTGGTCAACGGCGCGTCGTACGCGGCGGACCTCCAGAAGGACATCGCCCGCCTCGCGGCGAAGCGCTAGGAGCCGGCGGGAACGATCAGGTCAGGAAGGTCGGGAGCAGGGCCTTGAGCTTGGCGACGGCCTTGGCCCGGTGGGAGATGCGCATCTTCTCCTCGAACCCGAGCTGGGCGGCGGTGCGCTGGTAGGGGGGCAGCCAGAACACGGGATCGTACCCGAACCCGCTCTCGCCCATCGGCTCCATCGCGATCTCGCCCTCCATGAACCCCTCCGCCGTGATCGTCTCGCCGGTGGGCTTGGCCAGGGCGATGACGCACCGGAACTTCGCCCGCCGCTTGCGGGCCGACCGGAGCACCTTGAGGAGTTTCGTGGTGTTCTCGCCGTCCGTGGCGCCCTCGCGGGCGAACCGGGCCGACCGGATGCCCGGCGCGCCGCCCAGCACCTCGACTTCCAGTCCGGAATCGTCCGCCAGCGCGAGCTGCCCGGAGGCCTTGGCCAGCGCCTTGGCCTTCAGCAGCGCGTTCTCCTTGAACGTCCCCCCGGTCTCGATCACCCGCGGCAGCGTGGTGCCGACGTCGGTGGGGTGCTTGAGGTCCACCTGGGACCCGGCGAAGAGCGACTGGAGCTCGCGGAGCTTGTTGCGGTTGCCGGTCGCGGCGAGGACGATCAAGCCCGGGCCGCCCCCACGGGTTGACGGGCGCCGCCGGCCGCCAGGGCCGCCTGCTGCGCCGCGAAGAGGGCGGTGAGGCCGCCGCGGGCGAGGGCCAGGAGGGCGAGGAGGTCATCCTCGCCGAACGTCGTGCGCTCGCCGGTGCCCTGCACCTCAACCAGCCGGCCGGCGCCGGTCATCACCACGTTCATGTCCACGTCGGCGGTGGAATCCTCGGCGTACGGCAGGTCGAGCACGCGCCGGCCGCCGCAGATGCCCACTGACACGGCGGCCACCGCGTCCGTCAGCACGTCCCCGGTGACCTTGCCCGCCGCCACCAGGCCCCGGCAGGCGAGCGCCGCGGCCACCCAGCCGCCGGTGATCGCCGCGGTCCGGGTGCCGCCGTCGGCCTGCAGGACGTCGCAGTCCACGATGATCGTCCGCTCCCCGAGCTTCGTCATGTCGGCCACGGCGCGCAGGCTGCGGCCGATCAGCCGCTGGATCTCCTGGGTGCGGCCCTCGGGCCGGCCTTTCTTGATCTCGCGCGGGGTGCGGGTCGAGGTGGAGCGGGGAAGCATGCTGTATTCGGCGGTGAGCCAGCCGCGGCCCTTGCCCTTGAGGAAGGGGGGGACCTCCTCGCTCACGGAGGCGGCGCAGAGCACCCGGGTATCGCCCATGGTGATCAGGGCACTGCCTTCGGCGAATTTCAGGGGGGCGGTCTCGATGGTCACCGGGCGAAGCTGGTCCGGGGAGCGTCCGTCAGGTCTCACGTGCCACCCATTGTCTCATGGATCGCCCCTCAGAGCCCGATGAGCGGGACGCGCTCGCCGGGGAAGGCCGCCAGCCCGATGCTGGCGTTGAACCGGAGCTCCCCGCTGGCGTACCGCTGGAACATGCCCGCCAGCTCCCAGCAGTGCAGGTTCCGCACGACCGTGACGGTGAAGAAGTTGACCCGCCGCAGGTCCGCGTCGTACTGCCCCGCCCCCGTGACCTGCACGCCCGGCAGCAGGGGCAGCGCGACCTCGAGGTCGGTCAGGAAGATGCGGGGCACGGGCCCCCCCTGCTGGACGCTGGCCCCGTAGAGGTAGCTGGCGATCAGGTACTCCTGCGAGGTGGTGGTGGACGCGGGGAGCGCCAGCCGGTTGTCGGTGTACCGGGGCCGCAGCGTCACCCGCGGGCCGGAGCCGGGCCGGCCGACCGTCGCGTCCGCCTGCGCGCCGCGCCACCGGTGGAACCAGACGTCGTAATCGGCCTGGGTCGAGAGCGAGACGAGCGCGAGGGGCGATGCCTCCACGCGGGGCGTGACGGGGAGGTAGCGCCGCCGCACGGGGTCCTGGTGGTTGCGCAGGTCGTAGCCGCCGGACACCTGTGCCATCCCGGCCGCCCCGAACCGCCGCTCCAGGCGGGCCAGCGCCCGGTGCGATTCCAGCCCGTGGTACCCGAACGGGTCGTACCCGATCTTGTTGAGGCGCTTGGCCGCGGTATGGGTGAGCTCCGCCTCCAGCCCCGCGACCAGGGGGCGGCGCACCGAGGCCGCGTCCTCGGCGCGGTACACCCCCCCGCGGTTCGCGTCCTCGCTGAACGCGCCGGTGTCCGCGTGCAGGACCCGGTCGCCCCGGTCGCGCCACGTCGCCCCGAGGCGCGGCGTGACGGTGACCGTGCCCAGGCCGGGCACGCGGGTCCAAGCCTCCAGCGCCGGGGACAGGCCCGCCTCGTTCACGTACCACCCGTTCTGCCAGCGGAACCCGCGCCCGGCCTCGCCGCGCACCGAGGCGCTCAGCCAGGGCGCGAGGCTGACCGGGAGCAGCGCCGCGTCCAGCCGCGGGGCGTGGATCTCCGAGACGCTGTACCCGCCGGTCTGCGTGGCGGAGGTGAACAGGCTGGACAGCCGGAGGGTATCGGTGCGGTCCACCGTGAGGGTCGCGTAGGCGCCGGGCACCTGCTGCGTGAGCAGCGCGCCGACCTGCCGCTCCCCGGCGGTCGTGGGCAGCAGGAGGCGGGTGTTGCCGTACTCCTCCCGGAAGTGCGGGTCGGAGAGGAACGCGTCCGCCGTGGACAGCCGCGCGCCGGACCACAGCGGCCGGGAGCCCTCCGCGAAGACCTCCCAGCGGCGCCGCGGGATGCCCGGCCGGGACTCCGCCCGCTCGGTGATCCGGTAGGCGTGGGCGCGGGCCACCCGGGCGCCGCGCTCGTCCTCGAGCTCCTGCGTCACGCCGTACCCCCAGCCCTTGTTCGCGAAGTAGTCGAGGTGCGCCTGGCCCGGCGTGCGGGGGGTGAACGAGTACGCGGGCGAGGTGCGGACGTATTCCCCGAGCTCGTGCGTGTGGCCGACCTGGGCCTCGAAGGGCAGCCGGAACTCGCGCAGCGGCGTCGCGAGGTAGGGCAGCCAGAAGACCGGCGTGCGGCCGACCAGGACCGTGACCTGGGTGGCGGTGAGGTCCTTGTTGAGCCGGATCCGGAGCGTCCTGCACCGGATGGAGTAGTGCGGACGCGGGGCGTCGCAGGTGGTGAGCACGCCGGGGTTCACCGTGATGGTGTTCTCCTCGGGCTCCTCCACGGACTTGCCGCGGCAGAGCCACGCCCCGGTCCGGAGCGTCACGTCCTCGACGCGGCCGGTCTTCGCCTTCATGTCGTAGGTCATCCGCGACCCCGTGGCGTGGTGGTCGGGCCCGTCCCACGTGAGGTGGCCCTCGGCCTCCAGCGCGTTGCGGGCCAGGTCCACCCGGACCCGGTCCGCGGCCACCGTACTGTCCTCGAACCGGACGCGGACGTGGCCCGTCAGTTCGACGCGGTGCTCCTGCTCGAAGTACTCCACCTGGTCGGCGGTCTCGAGCTCGACGACGCCGGTGGGGGACGCGGTGAGCGCGGCGGCCCGGGCGGGGGAGGCGGCGGCCAGAAACAGGAAACCCGCCGCGCCGGCGGCGCAGCGGGCCAGACGCGGGTGCGTGTTAAACGATCGCGACTTCGGTCTCGGGATCGAAGAAGTGCGCCTTGCTCATGTCGAACACCAGGTCGATGTCCTGGTTGACCTCGACCTGGTCGTTGGCCGAGACCTGGGCGATCAGCGGCGTGCGGCCGATCGTGACGTAGAGGTAGGTCATCGGGCCCAGCGGCTCGACCACCTCGACGCGGGCGGCCACGGTGTTGTCCGCGGTGGCGTTCGGGGCATACAGCTTGTCGAAGATGCTCTCCGGCCGCAGGCCCATCTGCACCGTCTTGTTCTCGTAGGGCTTGAGCCGGTCCACCTGCTCGTCCATCACCCGCACCGCGATCCCCTCGTCGGTGGTGAAGTACAGGCCGCCCTTCTTGGTGGCCAGTTCGCCCTCGACGAAGTTCATCGGCGGGGTGCCGATGAACCCGGCCACGAACCGGTTGGTCGGCTGGCCGTAGAGCTGCTGCGGGGGGGCCACCTGCTGCACCTTGCCCTTGTGCATGACCACGATCCGGTCGCCCATCGTCATGGCCTCGGTCTGGTCGTGCGTCACGTACAGGATCGTCGCCTGCAGCCGGTGGTGGAGCTTGCTGATCTCCGCCCGCGTCTGCACGCGGAGCTTCGCGTCCAGGTTGGACAGCGGCTCGTCGAACAGGAAGACCTTCGGCTTGCGCACGATCGCGCGGCCCAGCGCCACGCGCTGGCGCTCGCCGCCGGAGAGCGCCTTCGGCTTGCGGTCCAGCAGGTCCGTCAGGAAGAGGATGTCCGCGGCCTCGCGCACGCGCTGGTCGATCTCGTCCTTCGGGTACTTGCGCAGCTTGAGGCCGAACGCCATGTTGTCGTACACGCTCATGTGCGGATACAGGGCGTAATTCTGGAACACCATGGCGATGTCGCGGTCCTTCGGCGGCACGTCGTTGACCTTGCGGTCGTCGATGATGATCTCGCCGGAGGAGATCTCCTCCAGCCCGGCCACCATGCGCAGCGTGGTGGTCTTGCCGCAGCCCGACGGCCCGAGCAGGACGACGAACTCCTTGTCCTGGATCTCGAGGTTGACGTTGCTGACGACCTCCCCGGAGCCGGGGTAGACCTTGCCGACGGAGCGGAGCTGTACTTTAGCCATGTTGGGTCAACGGCCCATACCTTAACAGCCGGGTTCCGGGGGCGTCAAGCGCGGTTTGGCGCGTGCCGGCCAGCGGTTTGGGCCCGCCGCGGCCGCGTTGACACGCCGGACCCCCGGCAGCAGGATGGAGGGCATGGACGACCGGTTCCTGCTCAATACCACCTCCACGGACGACACGTGGCGGATGTTCCGGATCATGGCCGAGTTCGTGGAGGGGTTCGAGACGCTGGGGGGCATCGGGCCGGCCGTGTCCATTTTCGGGTCGGCGCGCACCCCGCCCGGCCACCCCAACTACGAGACGGCGACCCAGCTGGCGGCCAAGTGCGTCGAGGCGGGGTTCGGGGTGATCACCGGGGGCGGCCCGGGGATCATGGAGGCCGCGAACAAGGGGGCGGCGCAGGCGGGCGGCCGGTCCATCGGGCTCAACATCGAGCTGCCCCACGAGCAGCAGGCCAACCCGTACGTGAAGACGCTCGTCGGGTTCCGGTACTTCTTCGTCCGCAAGGTGATGTTCGTCAAGTACGCGATGGCCTTCGTGATCTGCCCGGGCGGGTTCGGGACGCTCGACGAGTTCTTCGAGGCGCTGACCCTCATCCAGACGCGGAAGATCCGGCCGTTCCCGGTCTTCCTCCTGAACTCGGCCTACTGGAACGGCCTGCTGGCGTGGATGAAGGACCGCATGGTGGCCGAGGGGATGATCGATCCCGAGGACCTCTCGTTCTTCCACGTGCGGGACAATCCCGACGACATCGTGCGGGAGCTGGCGAGCTGGTACCGGGCGGTGCGGGCGGCGGAGGGGTCGGGGCCGGCGCGGACCTGACGGCCCGCCCGCGGTCAGGGGGCCGGCGGGGCGGTGTGGAAGGCGCGGGCGATCTCGACCGCGCAGGTCCGGACCAGGCCGAGCAGCACCGCGCGGTCGGGCTCCCCGTGCGCCTTTTCCGAGTAGGCGTTCCGCACGTCGAAGAGGACCGCGCCGGTCCGCGGATCGAGGAGGATCGCCTCCATGTCGCACGTGTACTGCCACTTCTTCGGCCCGATCTTGAAGTCCTTGAACCAGAGGATGTTGCCGTGCATCTGCATGTCCTCGATCCCGTAGGTCGGCACCCCCACGAGCAGCACGGCTTCCGCGGGGATCTGCACGGGGTCCACCGACAGCGGGACCCGGGTCTTCGCCAGGTCGGCCAGGATCCCGGCCGCCCACTGCAGCGCGAGCCGGTCCGGCTGGTAGGCGGCGTCCACCATCACGGTCGCGCCGAGCACCTCGGTCAGGATCGTCCGGATCGTCGTGGCCGATTCGGCCACGTGCTCGGGGAGCATCTCGACCAGGTCCTGGGGGGAGGCGCGCTTGACCTTCTCGGGGAAGGCGGGGTCGAACATCACGATGGAATGGACCGGGTGCTCCACCAGTTTCGGCGAGATGTTGACCTCGTGGTGGGGCATCAGCGCGCATCCGACGGCCAGGGCGGCGGCGAGGAGGAGCGCGGAACGCTTCATCGGGGGGTCATCATAGCAAAGCGGGGCCGCGCAGGAAGTCCGCGGCGGCGTCGAGCGCGCCGCGCTGCAGCACGATCCGGCGGTCCAGCGGCAGCCGGCCGGGGGTCTCCCACGTGACGACATGGTCCGTCAGGCGCGTGAAGTGGAAGAAGGCGATGGGCCACCCCCGGCGCTCGCGCATGACCGCGGGATCCGGGGGCGGCCGCAGCCGGCCGCGGTCGGTGGTGAACGGCCCCACCGCCTCCCCGTCCGAGAGCGCGACGCCCGCCGCCGCGGCGGCGGCG
>CAYNUZ010000131.1:0-6978 GCA_964400385.1 uncultured bacterium
TCACTGCGCCGCGGGCGCGGCGCCCGCCGGGGCATCGGGGGCCGGGGCGGCGGGAGCCGCCGCGACCGGCGCCTCCTCCTTGCCGCCATCCACCCGGAAGTCGCCCTTGATGGCCTGCTCGAACAGCCGCAGGTCCTCCTCCTCGCCTTCCGCCTCGGACTCGATCCGCAGCGCGCGGGCCGCCGCGGCGACCTGCTCGGCCAGCTCGGCCTCGGTCGCGCCGGTCTCGTCGACCACCGCGCCCTCGACCTTGCCGCCCTTGGCCTGCCACTCGGCGTATCCCTCGGCCACGGCGTCGGCGACGAACCCGGTCACGAGCTTGATGGACCGGATGGCGTCATCGTTGCCCGGGATCGGGAAGTCCACCTCGTCCGGATTGCAGTTGGTGTCCACGATGCCGACCGTCACGATCCCGAGCCGGCGGGCCTCCTGCAGGGCGATGTGCTCCTTCTTGAGGTCGATGATGAAGAGGACCTGGGGCACCTTTGGCAGCTCCTGGATGCCCGAGAACGCCTCCTTCAGCTTCTCCCACCGGCGGCGCATCGAGGCCGCCTCCTTGCGCGGGAGCTGGGCCAGCAGGCCCTCGTGCTCCATCTGCTCGAACTCTCGCAGCTTGGCGAGGTTCTTGCGGATGGTCGCGAAGTTGGTGAGCGTGCCGCCGACCCAGCGGTTGGTCACCGAGTACATCTTGCAGCGCGCCACCTCGTCGAGGACCACCTGCTGCGCCTGCTTCTTCGTGCCCACGAACAGGACCAGCCCGCCCGCGCCCGTGATGTCGCGGATCGCCTGGTAGGCCTCCTTGAGGAGCTTGATCGTGCGCTGGAGGTCGATGATGTGAATGCCGTTGCGGGTGCCGAAGATGTACTTGCGCATCTTGGGGTGCCAACGGTGGACCTGGTGGCCGAAATGCATGCCGGCCTCGAGCAACTGCTTCATGGACACTGGGGTCATGCGGAATTCTCCTTCGGGTTATTCCTCCGCCGGCCCGTCACCTCACCCCTTGCGGGGACCCGAGGCGCCGTGTTTGTGTTGGCCGGCGTGTGGGATTCGAACCTTTGGATGATAGCACCGGCCCGCGCGGGCCGGCAACCGGTCACACCGCCGCGTAGACGTCGGCCCAGACGCTGTTTGCGACCAGCAGCCCGGGATCGGTCAGGCGCAGCCGGGCGGGGGTCCGTTCCACCCGGCCCGCGGCCAGGTGGGACGCCAGCGCGGGCGTGAACCGGTCCAGCGCGCCCGTGCCGTACCGGGACTCGTACGCCGGCACGTCGCACCCGGCGCGCAGGCGCAGGTTGAGGACCAGCGTCTCGGCCATGCGGCCCGGCAGCGGCAGCGTGTCGGTTTCCGACGACGGATACCCCGCGGCCGCGCCGTCGTAGTACCGCTTGAGCGATTTCGGGTTGGCCATCCGCACCCCGGCCTGCGCGCCCCACGCGGCCGCGCCGAACCCGAACCAGTCCTCGTCCCGCCAGTACTTGAGGTTGTGCCGGCACTCGTGGCCGGGCCTCGCGTAGTTGGAGACCTCGTAGTGCGCGAACCCGGCGCGGGCGGTTTCGGCCAGCACGGTCTCCCACTGCGAGAGGACGACCGGCTCGTCCGGCAGCACCGGCGGGCGGCGGCCGAAGGCGGTGTCGCCCTCGATCGTCAGCTCGTAGCAGGAGAGGTGCGTGACCGGCCAGCCCAGCACCTCCGCCAGGTCGCGCCGCCAGATCTCCGCCGTCTGGCCGGGCAGCCCGAACATGAGGTCGGCGTTGACCTCCCCGAATCCCGCGGCCCGCGCCTCCTCCACCGCCCGGCGCGCCCGGTCGGCGGAGTGGATCCGGCCCAGCGCCTGCAGGATCCCGTCGTCGAGGCTCTGCACCCCGAAGCTGATCCGGTTCATCCCCGCCGCGCGGAAACCGCGCAGCTTCGCCTCATCCACGGTTTCCGGGTTCGCCTCCATCGTCAGTTCCGCGTCCGGCGCGAGCCGGAAGGCCCGGCCGAGCGCCTCCAGGATCCGGCCGACCTGCGCCGGCGCCAGCGTCGACGGCGTGCCCCCGCCGAGGAAGACGGTGTCCACCGCCTCCCCCGTCCCCTTCGCCCCGATCTCGGCGATGAGGTGCCGGACGTATTCCTCCTTCACCTCCGCCTCCGTCCGCGTCACCGAGAAGAAGTCGCAATAGGCGCACTTGATCTCGCAGAACGGGATGTGGAGGTAGACCCCCTGGTTCATGACACCAGCCGGAAGAACCGCCGCCAGCGCAGCTTGTGGATGAGGTCATAGAGCGCCGCCTCGGGGTCGGCGGAGAAGTAGATGATCATGGCCTTCCCCCGGATGTCCTCCATCGCCGCGAACCCCCAGTCCCGGGAGTCGTCGCTGCGGTCCCGGTTGTCGCCCATCATGAAGTACTTGCCCGGCGGCACCTTGGCCGGCCGCATGTTGTCGGCCCACGCGGCGTGCATGACGAACCGGACCCCCGCGTCCTTGTGGACCACGTAGGGCTCGACCAGCGGCTTGCCGTTCAGGATGACCTGCTGGTTGCGGATCTCCACGGTGTCGCCCGGCGTGCCGATCACCCGCTTGATGAAGTCCTTGTCGCGCTGGTGCGGCGGTACGAACACGATGATGTCGCCGCGGCGCGGCTGGCGCAGGGCCAGGGGGCGGTACGTCGTGTACGGCAGCTTCAGCCCGTAGATGAACTGGTTGACGAACAGGTGGTCGCCGATCAGGAGGGTGTCCTCCATCGAGGACGACGGGATCTTGAACGGCTGGATCACGAACGACCGGATGACGAGAGCGATCACCAGCGCCGAGAGGCCGACGTCCACGTACTCGAGCACCCAGGTCATGAACCGCTTGATCCACTCCACGCGGTTCACGCGCAGGAGGCCCCGGAGGGCGATCGCGGCCACCCCCAGCACCACGGTGACCGTAAACAGGATCTCATTGATATTGTCCAGCACAGTTCCTCCTTCCTAGATTTTGAGCACGGCGAGGAACGCCTCTTGCGGGATCGAGACGTTGCCGACGTTCTTCATCCGCTTCTTCCCTTCCTTCTGCTTCTCAAGCAGCTTGCGCTTGCGCGAGACGTCGCCGCCGTAGCACTTCGCGAGCACGTTCTTGCGCAGCGCGGACACCGATTCGCGCGCGATCACGCGCGACCCCACGGCCGCCTGGATCGCGATCTCGAACATCTGGCGCGGGATCAGCTCCTTGAGCTTCGCCGTGATGCCCAGCCCCTTGTAGTACGCCTGGTCCTTGGGCACGATGCACGAGAGCGACTCGACCTTCTCCCCGTTGAGCAGGATGTCGAGCTTCACCAGGTCCCCCGCGCGGTACCCGATCGGCTCGTAGTCCAGCGACGCGTAGCCCTGCGAGACGGACTTGAGCTGGTCGTGGAACTCCAGCATGATCTCGGCCAGCGGCAGGTCCCAGGCCAGGATCGCCCGCGTCGGGTCGAGGTACTCCATGGTCTTGAACGTGCCGCGGCGCGCCTTGCACAGCTCCATGATCGGCCCCAGCATCTCCTTGGGGGTCAGGATGGTGGCCCGGACGTACGGCTCGTCCGTCGCGTCAATGTCCCCCGGCGAGGGCCACGCGCTGGGGTGCGCCACCTCGATGATCGACCCGTCCCGCTTCATCACCTGGTAGGCCACCGACGGGGCCGTGGCGATGAGGGTGAGGTCGTACTCGCGCTCCAGCCGCTCCTGCACGATCTCGAGGTGGAGCAGCCCGAGGAAGCCGCACCGGAAGCCGAACCCCAGCGCGGGCGACGCCTCCGCCGTGTACACCAGGGCGGCGTCGTTCAGCTTGAGCTTGCCCAGCCCGTCCCGCAGCAGCGTGTACTGCTCGCCCTCGACGGGGTACAGGCTGCAGTAGACCATCGGGTGGACCGGGCGGTAGCCGGGCAGCGGCGCGGCGGCCTGCCGCCCGACGTGCGTGATCGTGTCCCCCACCGGCGCGGAGGTGACCGTGCGGATGTTGGCGATCACGAACCCGACGTCGCCGGACCCCAGCTCCGGGACCTCGGCCATCTCCGGCTGGAACACCCCCACCTGCATGACCTCGAACTCCTCGCGGGAGACCATGAACCGGATCTTGTCGCCCTTCTTGAGCGCCCCGTCGAACACCCGGACCGTCACGATCACGCCGCGGTAGGTGTCGAAGGAGGCGTCGGAGGTCAGGGCGCGCAGCGGCGCGGCGGGGTCACCGAACGGGGGCGGGATCGCCGCCACGATGCGCTCCAGCACCTCGGCCACGCCCTGCCCCTCCTTGGCCGAGACCCGGATGATGGAGGAGGCGTCGGGGAGCTGGAGCAGCTCGCAGATCTGCCGCTCGCTGCGCTCGATATTGGCGGTGGGCAGGTCGATCTTGTTGAGCACCGGGATGAGGGTCAGGCCCTGCGCCTTCGCCAGCGTGGCGTTCGCCACGGTCTGGGCCTCGACCCCCTGGGCGGCATCCACCACCAGCAGGGCCCCCTCGCACGCGGCCAGGCTGCGCGAGACCTCGTACCCGAAGTCCACGTGGCCGGGCGTGTCGATCAGGTTGAGCCGGTACCGCGTCCCGTTCGCGGCGGTGTACCCGAGCCGCACGGCCTTGGCCTTGATGGTGATCCCGCGCTCGCGTTCCAGGTCCATGCGGTCGAGGAGCTGGGCGCGCATGTCCCGCGTGGCCACCGTCCCGGTGCTGTGGAGCAGCCGGTCGGCGAGGGTGGACTTGCCGTGGTCCACGTGCGCGATGATGCAGAAGTTCCGGATATCCGCCTGTAACACCTTCATATTGTACCTTCCGGTTTCCGCAGGCGGTATCATGGCGGACAGGCCGTCCATGAAGCCCAAGGTCCTCGTCACCCGCCGCCTGCCCGACGCCGCGCTCGACCGGCTGCGCACCGCCGGCGAGATGGACCTCAACGCCGACGACCGCGTCCTGTCCGCGGCAGAGCTGCGGTCCCGGGTCCGCGGCGCCCGCGCGCTGGTCTGCCTGCTCACCGACACGATTGACGGCGCGGTGATGGACGCGGCCGGCCCGGAGCTCAAGGTGATCGCCAACTACGCCGTGGGCGTCAACAACATCGACCTCGCCGCCGCGACCGCCCGGAAGATCCCCGTGACGAACACGCCCGGGGTGCTCACCGACGCCACCGCCGACCTCACGTGGGCGCTGATCCTCGACACGGTCCGGCGCGTCAGCGAGGGCGACCGCGTGGTGCGCCGCGGCGGCTTCCCCGGCTGGTCCCCGCTGTACCACCTCGGCGGCGAGGTGACGGGGGCGACGCTGGGGATCTTCGGGATGGGCCGCATCGGCCGCGCGGTGGCCGCGCGCGCCCGGGGATTCCGCATGCCGGTGCTCTACCACCAGCGCACGCCCCTCCCGGCGGAGGACGAGCGGGCGCTGAACGCCCGCCGGGTGGATTTCGAGACGCTCCTGCGGGAATCCGACATCCTGACGGTCCACGCGCCGCTGACCCCCGAGACGCGGCACCGGTTCACCCTCGCCGAATTCGGGGCGATGAAGCGGTCGGCCTGCTTCATCAACACCGCGCGGGGTCCGCTGGTGCGGGAGGCCGACCTGGTGGCGGCGCTGGAGCGGCGGCTCATCGCGGGCGCCGGGCTGGACGTCTACGAGGACGAGCCGCGGCTGGCGCCCGGGCTGGCCGGCCGGGAGGACGCGGTGCTGGCGCCGCACCTGGGCAGCGCCACCCGCGCCACCCGCGACCGCATGGCCGAGCTGGCCGTGGACAACGCGCTGGCCGGGATGGCCGGCCGCCGGCCCCCCCACTGCGTCAACCCGGAGGTCTTCTGATGGCCACCCACCTCAAGACGAAGCCGGGGAACGGGCTGCGCTGGGTCGTCAAGCGCAAGCGGCAGGACCTCCTGCTGCTGGACTTCGGCCTGGCCAACCTGGCCCGGGGCGAGGAGCTGCGCGACGGCACGAAGGACGAGGAGGCGGTGTTCTACGTGTTCAGCGGCGCCTGCACCGTCAAGGGCGAGGGATTCTCGTTCACACACGTCGGCGATCGCGCCGACGTCTTCGCGGGCAAGGCCTCGGCGGTCTACATCCCCCCCCACACCCGGTACGTGATCGAGGCGGAGTCGGACCTCTCGGCCGCGATGTGCAAGGCGCCCGCCGCCACCGGGGGCCCCCCGGCCGTGATCCGGCCGAAGGACGTCAGGGTGCGCAAGGTGGGGAAGGACAACTGGTACCGCGAGGTGCACGACGTGGGCGTCGAGAACCTCGAGGCCAAGAGCCTGATCTTCGGCGAGACCTTCAACCCGCCGGGCAACTGGTCGTCCGCGCCCCCGCACAAGCACGACGTGGACGCGCCGCCCGAGGAGGGCAAGCTCGAGGAGCTGTACTACTACCACGTCCGGCCCGTCCAGGGCTTCGGCCTCCAGCGGGTCTACACCGCGGACGGGTACGACCAGGTCTTCGTGGTCGGGGACGGCGACGTGGTGACGCTGCCCCGCGGGTACCACCCGGTGGTGGCCGCCCCGGGCTATGACCTCTACTACTTCTGGGTGCTCGCGTCGTTCCGGGAGCGCAAGCTGCTGGCCCGGGACGACCCGAAGCACCGCTGGATCCGGGAGGCCCGCTGAAGGCACGCCGCGCGCCTCCCCCCCCGCCGGTGGCGCCGGGAGGACGATGGGTGGCCTGGCGCCGGTGGACGGCGCTGGAGCTGGCGCTGTTGTGCTGGATGTTCCTCGCCACGCCCAACTACCTGGCGTGGCACAGCCTCAACCTCGACGACCTCATCACCTGCGGCCTGATGCCGCTGCTGGACGCGCGCGCGCACGCGGTGCTCGCCGCCCTCTGGAACGCGGCCCGGGCCGCCCTGGTCACCGCGCTCCTGCTCGCCGGGTCGTGCTCCCTTGGGCTGTCGGCGGCACGGTGGACCGGGCTGCGGGCCGCGGATGCGCTGGAGCAGGCGGTGTTCAGCGTCCTGCTGGGGGTCGGCGCGTTTGCGCTGCTCGTGCTCGGCGCCGGGCTGGCGGGGTTCT